>NZ_QTMH01000007.1:166177-290348 GCF_003603065.1 Bacteroides sp. AF20-13LB | reverse complement strand
ATTGGGTAATTCTCCCAAAGTCCTTTGTATAAGGCACAAACAAAAGTTTTCCAGAATTAGCGAAAATACTGAATATATGGCGGATTTGCCATGACGATTTACTTTCAACACCCTATTTTGATATAATCGAGGGCTTGTTGTATGGTATCCTTGCCATTATGTCATATTGATGGAAAAAGCAGGAAAAGGAATGGTATGTTCCCAATCCTGCCATATATATCCGCACACTCGTTCACATTTTTATACCTTTCGGTTTGCACTCGTCACGGACGTTGAATCCCGGCCGCCCGATGATGATGTGGTCGGCAATAAAATTGCCAGACGGACTGCGTTCATTCACCGAGCTGCGTATCTGCGGCACATCTTCGGTGTGTTGTGGAGATACGTTTCGTACACCTTCCGCATCCGGTTTGACCTCCTGTCCGTCATTCTCCTTTTCGGCGACTTCGGGCGTAGGCGGCTCAAGCTCCAACTGTATCTTTCGGTCGAGTGCTGCAAGTTCGGACTTCAACTGTTTCAGTTCGTCCTCCTTCTTCCATACCTTCCCGGCTATCTCCTACAACTGTGAGACCTCCTTTTCCTGCACCTCGTTCTTCGCCTTGTACTGGTCAATGATGGACGGAATCCTCTCCAATGCGTTCAGGAAATTGCGTGCGGTGGCTACCGGGTCAGCCATCGCCAGCATGCAGCCTATGTCATACAAGGATACTGATACTACGGGAGAACCTGTCGAGCATGTGACAGAACCGGACAAGCAAATTGCGCATTCGGCTCTCGGTGACTACGGACCATTCAGTGTGAAATATGCCACGAAGGACTTTCTCAGCTACGGGAACAAAAAGTTCCGCATATAGATTCTGATTTTGCTTGTTACAGATGGAAGCAACGGCAATATGCCAGAGGAGGCCGGGCTATACAAAAAATAAGGGGCTGTACACATGCGTCAGCTCCTTGTTTTTAAGGGGTAAGCGACTGCTCAACTACATCTTGTGCATTCAATTTTTCAGTGGGATGCACTCCATTGTAAGTGCATCTCAATTTCCATATACCAACTTATCTCAGGGTTGTCATTGAGTGTCAGTCTCGCTTTTTCCCGTTTTTTCCTGCATTTTCCCGGAACTGTCCTGATTATTTTCTCCATACATCCGGTAGCAGTTCCTTCAGGTCTCTGTCTGATTTGGGAGCCAGATAATAGGGGAGTTTACTGATCACATCATTCAGCCACTCTCTGGGGTTGACACCACGTTCCTTACATGAGCCAAGCAAGGAACAGATTATAGCCGTATTCTCAGCCGCTTCGTGGTTTCCGCAGAACAGCATGTTCTTTCTTGATATGACCAGTGGCCTCAGGGCATTCTCACAGCGATTGTTGTCAATGAAAATTCTTCCGTCATGGAGATACGGTTTCATTCTTGGCAGCAGGGAGTAGGCATAGGCTATGGCTTTTCCCATAAGACTTCGTTTTAGAACTTTAGGGTATGTGTTTTTAAGCCAGAGTTCAAAGCTGTCAAGCATCGGTTTGGATAGACGTTGGCGTAATTCAGCACGTCCTTCATACGGGAGTTCCTGTTTATCCGCCATGTATTCCACATTATACATATCCTGGATAAATTTGAGTCCCTGCATGGCATATTCCAGATTTTCTTCCTTGCACAGCTCTATATGTCTGCGGATATGCGCGAGACACCCACACAGACATACGTCCTCCCCATCCTCAAAGGCGTCATAAATGGGATGGCCGTCACTTTGGAGATATCCTTTGAAGTTTTTCAAAAGCCTGACCGCAACTTTTTGTGAACGCGATCCGTTGTCGTAATGGAAGAAGGCAGACGCGGCACAGCCGCTCGGACTATCCAGATGTATTCTTTTACGGCTTTATGCCTGTCGTGGTTTATAACCGGAAGCGTGGTCTCGTCAACCTGGAAGTAATCTGCGGCCAGTACTTTCTTCCTGAGTTCCAGATAAAGTGGCCTGAGAAGCTCGCAGACCGGTCTGAACCAGCCGTCCAATGTGTTTTTGGACAGTTTCACACCCAGATGTTCCAGCTGTTTCACTTGTCGGTAGAACGGGACATGATATTCGTATTTCTGTAAAAGGACCTCAGCGAGCATGGAAGCCCCTGGCATACCTTTATATATGGGCATCAGTGGCATGGGAGCGGTTATTACAGCCTTTTCTCCGTTATCAACGGCCTCCATTTCATTTTTCAGGGCGTATGTGGGACGTACCGTGTCTTTCACATAGAGGTAGCCGGGTTTCATCTCAAGGGTCCTGGTATGTTCCTCGCCTATCTTGACGTATCTGCTTAAATCGACATTCTCCGGTTCGATGACGACTGTTACAACCGGAAGGTTATCCATGACGACCCGGTTACGGCGCGGCGTTTTATTGGCGGCCCGGGACTTGGGGACGGTAATCTGTTCAGCCGCCCTGCTCCGGGCATCTTCGATTTCCGCCTCTATCTGTTCCAGGTCGCCATAGTCAAAAGGGAGCTTCGGGTCTCCGTTATCGACAGGCTTGCATTTCTCACTCATCTTTCCGAACACCTTCCTCTTCAGCCATGCCAGGGAGGCGTTCAACTCAACTATCGTACCCCGGAGTTCTTCTATGGTCCTTGCCTGGGCTGAGATGATCTCACTCTGTTTACGGTTGATATCCAGCAGCTGCTCCATTGAGGGTTCCACAGCTTGTCCGGTTGCATCTTCTTTTGCCATTCAATATCTTTTTTTTGATGATATAAAGATAGTCAAAAACAACAAGAAAAACAAGCCTTCAAGCTGTTTGTTTACAACTGTTTTACCAATGCTTTTTCAAATTGGAAAGCCGTCTTTGCCTGCCTTTGCTGACATCTTCATTGATGCCTTCCACCATAACGACCAGGTCACTCCAGGTCATGGGGTAAGAACGGGTGGCAGGATTATAGGCGGGTATCTTGAAGGTGCCTTCTTCAAGCAGTTTCTCATAAAGGACCAGACCGCCCGGTTCGGCATGGAGCAATTTTATCTTGGTCCGGAAACGGTTGTAGAAAATGAATACCTCCCCACTTCTGATGTCGCCTCCCATCCTCTCATGCACAAGGCCGCAAAGAGTGAACATACCTTTCCTCATGTCCGTATAACCGGGGCACAGGAAATATCTCATGCTGTCATTTAGGCAGAACATTGGCATTATATATTTTAGAGATCAGATTCAGGGCAGCTTCACAGCCGGAAGACCCTTTAAACTTCAACTTCAATCCGTTGGGTAATTCCAAGGATATTTCAGAGCTGTCCTTTCCTTTCAAGGGAAAGGGGACGCTAGGCTGGGGAGATGGCAGGGGAGCCTCGTGAGATATACCGGGGGATGGCGTGTCGCCATTGATTACTATGGGGACAAAGCTGTCTTTAACCCCTAAGCGGGAGGCTTCTGCCAATAACTCCCGCTCCGTTATACCGTATTTTTGTTTCCAAAGATAGAATCTACTACGGCTATAACCTTCATTCTCACAAAAATCAGCAATGGACAAACCACTCTGCTGCTGACGGAAAAGAACGGAGATAAATTTTTCTCTGCTCATCATGTGTTTACGTCGCTGCATCATAGGATATTATTTTTTTTGCAGCAAAAGTAAGGAGGGAAAATGAACTGTAGAAGATGTACTTACTCAGGCGCTTACTTTAAGGGGATATTCGACTTTTAGCCCCCAAAAAGATCAATATTGTTATGTACAACCGTCCAACCTGCGGGTAAAGTGCGCAACTCGGATCTGGACAGCAAGCTGAAAAGAGGCACAAGTATGTAGGCAACCCTGTTATAGCACCGGAATCTGCTGTGTCGCATGAATCAACCGTAGTCCCCGTGAAAGGCATGGCTATACCGCCAAGGGCTGTGGATGAAGTCGCAATGCGGAAAGCCGTCCTTTCCCAGGCAGTTCTCAGGAAGTCTTAAGAAAGAGGGGATAAACATCTGATACGGACAACTCGCAATACGATACGCAACGATGAAAGTGGTGAACAAATCTGGCACTAACGGATGCGCCTCTTTTATATGATTATAATATTAACAAGAAATGCCCGCCATTGTTCTTAAATGCGAATTATAACTTCTTACTGTTGGAAGATTATCTATAAATCGGGCATGAGGGTAAGAGTGCTTACAAACAATTCGGCCCGCTTTATTGGGGGCTGCCAAACCTCGACCGGCACCTGTACCACCCGCGGATATAAATTCGGACCGGAGGTATGGATGGTATTCCGCACACCGGACCAACGTACCCTTGCGGACAGTCCCGAGCCCGGCAAGCCATAATTCCGTCGGGTCAATTGAACAACCGCCTCTCGGAATATGTTCATATCATGGGCCGGTCCCGTATGCAGCTATTTTCCGGGGTACATGACATTGAGGACATACCGCCTGATGCCGACATCCGAGGTTATGTTTAAATTTGTATATTAATTTATATTTTTATATATTTGCAACAGTTGTTGTCTAATTTACATCAGAATGACACGTGTTCGGAATATGGGAAGAATACTGTCCGCATTCCTCATGCTGGGAATTTCCTCCATGTGCGGAGCCCAGATATATAAATACTTGGGAATAGAGGACGGATTGAGTAACCGGAGGATTTACCGTATCCAAAAAGACGGGAGGGGATACATGTGGTTCCTCACCCAGGAGGGGATGGACCGTTATGACGGCAAGCGGATCAGGCATTACACTGTTCTTGACGGCAATCTGAAGGTGGCCCCGCAAGTCAATCTGAACTGGCTCTACACCGACACGGAGAACACGCTGTGGGTTGTGGGAAGGAAAGGCCGTATTTTCCATTACGACACCCTCCATGACCGTTTCCGGATGGTATACAGGATACCCGGTCTTCAGGATGACTTCGCCACGGGCATGCTCTGTTACGCCTATATGGACCGTGGGGACCGCATATGGCTCTGTCAGGGTGACCATATCATCCGCTATGACACCCGCACAGGCATTGCGCAGCGGCTGGTCTCCCGTTTAAGAGGTGATATAACCGCTATCAGCGAGACGGACGGTACAAACCTTTTCATCGGTACCGTGAACGGACTTTTTCCGGTACGGGAAAGGGACGGTGTCCTTGAGGCGCTTGCGGACACGGACAGCATCCGGACGCCGGTCAGCGAACTCTACTACCACCCCGGTTCGAAGAAACTGTTCGTGGGAACCTTCAGGAAGGGCATACTTGTATACGGAGTGTCCGCAGGCAGTACGCTGCGGAATGTGGCCGTCAACCGGATCACCCCTCTCAATGACCGGGAGCTGCTGATAGCCACGGGCGGAAGGGGGGTATACAGGATGGATATGGACTCGCTAGTGCCCAAACCCTATATAACCGCCGACTACGCCAGCCACAACGGCATGAACGGAGACAATATCAATGACATTTATGTGGATGGCGGGGACCGTATCTGGCTTGCCAACTACCCCGCCGGAGTCACAATCCGGAATAACCGCTACCAGAGCTATGAATGGTTCCGGCACTCACCGGGCAACAGCCGGTCGCTGGTTAACGATCAGGTGCATGATGTCATCGAAGACAGCGAAGGCGACTTGTGGTTCGCCACCAGCAACGGGATCAGCCTGCTGCAGCCTGCGGTAGGACGGTGGCGCTCCTTTCTCAGCCGGTCCGATGGGATACAGGATGGCGGGAACCATATCTTCCTGACGCTCTGCGAGGTCTCGCCGGGTGTCATCTGCGCCGGCGGGTACGCTTCGGGCCTGTACAGGATCGAAAAGAAAACCGGGAGGGTGGAATACTTTCCCCCCTCCTTTGCAGCAGAGGGGCGTCCAGACCAGTATATCAATGACATCGGAAAAGATTCCGGAGGATGTATATGGACAGGGGGCTGCCACAATCTCAAACGTTTCGATCCCCATGACGGCACAGTACGCCTGTACCCGGTCCCGGGCCCCATCACCGCCATACTGGAGAAGGCTCCGGAATGGATGTGGATCGGTACCGGCATGGGGTTGTACCTGCTTGACGGGCACGGGGGGACCTGCAGACATATCGCCTTTCCAGTCGAGGCGGTTCATGTCTATGCACTGTACCAGGCACCGGACGGGCTCCTGTATATCGGCACCGGCGGGGCGGGACTTCTCGTCTATGACAGCGTGGAGGACAGGTTCGTCCGCCAATACCAGACCGAGAACTGCGCCCTGATATCCAATAACATCCATACCATTGTCCCCCGTGCGGACGGCACCCTGCTACTGGGGACCGAAAACAGCGTGGCCCTGTTCCGGCGTGAGAGCGGCACTTTCAGAAACTGGACGGCAGAACAAGGGCTGGCAAGCGTATGCCTCAATGCCGGGGTATCCACTTTCCGGCACGGGGAAAGCTTCGTGTTCGGGAGTAACACCGGAGCCGTCATGTTCCCCTCCGACATGAGGATACCCGCCCCGCATTTTTCTCGGATGCTCCTGCGGGATTTCATGATCTCCTACCGCCCCGTCTATCCCGGGGACAAGGGATCCCCCTTGAGGGAGGATATTGACAATACCGTCAGGCTGGAACTTGCATATGACCAGAATACCTTCTCCCTGGAAGCTGTCTCCATCAACTACGACTATCCCTCGAACATCCTATATTCATGGAAATTGGAGGGGCTCTACGAGGGCTGGAGCCATCCGGTCCAGAGCGGGCGGATACAGTTCACGAGCCTGCCCCCAGGCAACTACACCCTGCGTATCCGTGCCGTCTCCAATGAGGAGAAATACAAGGTGTATGAGGAAAGAAGCCTCGGTCTGAGTGTCGCCCGGCCGCTGTGGGCGGGTACATGGGCCATTGCCGGATATGCGTCATTGTGTGTGTTGGCTGGGGTGGTGTCTTTTCGCGTTGCCATGTTGCGCAGGCAGAAAAGGATATCAGACGAAAAGACGTGCTTCTTCATACATACTGCCCATGATGTCCGTACTCCGCTTACGCTGATCAAGGCTCCGCTGGAAGAGGTGGTGGAGAAAGACATGGTGAAGGCGGAGGGGATGGACAATGTACGGATGGCCCTGAAAAGCGTGGACGGACTTCTGGGATTGGTCACCAGCCTGATAGATTTCGAGAGTACGGACAACTACACCTTGAGACTTCATGTCTCGGAATATGAGCTCAACAGTTATCTGGAGACGACCTGTGAGGCATTCCGCACATATGCCTCCATCAGGGACATCGATATCACCCGTGAGAGCGGCTTCCCTTACCTGAATGTCCGGTTTGACAAGGACAAAATGGACTCTATATTGAAGAATATACTGTCCAACGCACTGAAGTACACTCCACGGGGCGGGAGTATCCAGATCCGTGCCTTCGCGGACCGGCATGTATGGGGTGTGGAAGTGGAAGACACGGGGATTGGCATTCCACCTGAGGAACGGAAGAAACTGTTCAGGAACCATTTCAGGGGCAGTAATGCCGTCAATCTGCAAGTGGCGGGAAACGGTGTCGGACTGATGATGGTACATAGGCTGGTAAGGCTGCACGGAGGCAGGGTCCGCGTTACCAGTACCGAGGGGAAGGGGACCATGGTATGTGTTATTTTTCCCCTGAGGAGCAGACGCCTTGACAAGGCATGCCCCGTTGCTTCGCCCAGGAAACAGGATACCGGGGAAACCCGCATGGGACCGGATTGCGGCCCCATGCGTGAGATCCTTCCAACAATGACCGGCGGGGACCGGCAGCGTATTCTTATTGTGGAGGACAATGACGATTTGCGGACCTACCTTGAGGGGCTGCTGAAAGAGGAATACCTGGTCCAAACCTGTTCCAACGGACGGGACGCGCTGCTTGTGGCGAGAGAATACAATCCGGACCTGATACTTTCGGACGTTATGATGCCTGAAATGGGAGGGGACGAACTTTGCGCGTCCGTCAAATCCGATATTGAGACATCCCATATCCCGGTCATGCTGCTGACCGCCTTGGGAGATGAGAAGGACATGCTGGAGGGGCTGGAAAACGGAGCTGACGCCTATATCACCAAACCGTTTAGCATAAACGTGCTCAGGGCGAATATCAGGAACATACTGGCAAACCGGGCACTGCTCAAACGGGCATACGCCGGTCTTGAGGACGGAGTCGGACAGGTTCCGCCGGACTGCCACAATACCCGGGACTGGAAATTCATGGCCTCCGTAAGGGAATGCGTCATGAAGAATATCGACAACCCCGGTTTCTGTGTGGACATGCTCTGTGGCATGCAGAACATGAGCCGCACCGGATTTTTCAACAAGTTGAAGGCGCTCACCGGCCATGCCCCGGCTGACTATATCCGCTCCATGCGGCTGCAATATGCGGCACAACTGCTCAGGGAAAAAGACTGTTCGATAACGGAAATCTCGGATGACTCGGGGTTCTCCGATGTCAGATATTTCAGGGAGGTGTTCAGGAAGTACTATGGAATGAGCCCGAGTGAGTACAGGAATTCGATGAGAGGATAACATCACGGGCAGACAGACTCCAGGATATGGCAGGTCTTATTGTCGGAGATGGTGTATGTTTCGCTCCGCACCGACAAGCCGGGCACGGTTAACTCGTTCACCGTAATGATGAAGGCGAACAGCCGCCCTGCCCCAGTATTGAGGCTCGTGCCTGATAGGGATAGTAGAAATAATAGTGTTCGTCCAACAGCCCGCCTGTGAGCGGTGTCGGACTTTCAGTTTTCCATACGAGACCGCCCGTGTCGGCATCCCTCTCGGCTGTCAGTTTCACGTTGGAATAGACTGTTTGAGTGCCCCGCACCACGTATAGGCCGCAGGCCCCGCCTTCGGAAAACTTGGTTTGGCAGCCATTCTCCACAGTACGGGTGGTTTTGCGAACAGCCGACGTATATCCACCATCGGTAACGGAGAAAGTAAGTTGCTGCGCCTTGTCTTGGTTGCCCGGGAGCTCTTCTTGCGTACAGGCGGCAAGCGATAGGAGCACCGCCGCCGGAATCGAATGTAGAATGCTTTGCTACAGTTTCTTTCTTTAATGTGATTAAAAAGCGCACACGGCCAGAAACCTAACTTTATAAGTACTTATCATTACTTTCCAGAGTGGCATCTGGAAAGTGTATGGCATATGCATTGTTAGGGCTATAATATGCCTCCGTAGACGACCAGTAAGAGGTGGTATAAATTGGCGTCGGACCGCCGGCAGCGACGAGGGATGGGTTGACTATATAATTCCAAATTTCGGCATTCGGAAAATCTTTCATCATAATCTTATCATCAGTAAGTCGGGCTGGGGTTAGTCTGCCTGTGGGGTCAGTGTCTTTCGGTATACAGAAGACGACACCGGCGACCGTCTTGCCCGCTACGGATTGCGGCTTCGGGTCTGCGATGACCTGAGCTTTCCCATTGGGATAGCGTTTGCGCAGTCCGCCGTCCGAAGTGCTCCTGCCCGAATAGATGTAGTCCCCAGCCTTCACTTCATCGGCAGTGTAGTGTATTGTTTTGGCTACCGCCACATTCTCCTCGCCGCCATCAATCCAGGTGTTGCCCGGCACCGTCTGCACCACGTCTATTTCATTCGTTTTTCCTCCGTGACACCTTCGCCCGCCATGAGCGTGAACTCTACTTTTGCCATGCGGTGGTTGAAACGGAGGCTGACGGCTTGGTCATAACCTCCCACTACGGTGACGTATAGAAGGCCGAAGCCGGCATACCCGCCACTTTGGTCGATATCGGCATTCGGAGTCCGTGCCGTGACACATGTCTCGGTAGTGCTCTTCCGGTAAATGGTGTTTTCAGCATCCTTTGGGACAGTATTGCCCGAGGCGTCCATTACGTACCTTTGGAGGCTGAGCATGCCATCCAGCATCACTCCTATCTCCTTGCCGCCGGCACGGGGGTGCGGTTGCGCCACCTCCGCTGTCAGTCGCAATGGGTACTTGCCATCGGGTAAACGTGTAGTAGATTCTCCCGTTTCCATCTTGCCGCAAGAGACGAGTAGCCCGCCCGCGAGCATCAACATCGGCTACCAGCCGCTGATGCGCATCCATCGTCCGGAATATCCTGTTCCTTTCACATCGTTATTTTTCTTTGTTTTATGTGGTTAGAAAGCGCACACGGCACGCACATTGAGTGCGCCGTCCTTTTCGCTGAGCTGTGCGAAGGCATTGTAGAAATACACGCTAAAAGCGCCATTCTTATTACTGGGGCTCTCCGAAGAAGACCAGAAACGTTTATGGTTATTGCGCGGTGACAATGCGTCACCGCCAACGGCGGAGATGGAGACTTCGACTATATCCCTCGTCTCTGTGTTGTCCCGTGTGTACGCAATATTATCGACATCCTTATAACATAGCATGTGCAGTTCCTTTACCGACGGCAAGAACCATCCGGTGCTGTTTGCCGGGGCTGGATTATTTGCGATAAATGTTTTCAGGACCTCAGCAGGATTGACCAAGGCATCGGTTTTGCCGTTTGTCTTGCAATATCCGTTATACGCCCACAGCACTTTCGTGTTCTGGTAACCGAGTATCCTGTTTATGTTGCCGGTCGCATCGAAACCAGTGGCAATGTTTACGTACTCATCCTTATCGACAGGATTGAAATCTGTTCCTCTTTGAAAATCCGCCACCCAGTCGTTAACGTTTTGCCACGAGACGTTGCCCGGAGCATCTTTAATCGACACGGCAAGGCCATGGGTGCAATTGGGATGTTCTTTCACCATAATCTTGTCGAAATCCAGAGACGCCGGCGTGATCCGTCCTTCAGGATTGGTCTCTGCCGGTGTCCAGAAGACGATGGCCGCCACGCTTGCCTTCTGCTCCTCGGTCAGGGTAGTACCCTTAGGCAGCAGGTTGCCGTCGGCGAGCAGGTAATCTCCCCGTTGCATCGTGTAGTCCTTTACAGTTGTCACCGCGCCGTCCACCTTGTATCTCTTGTAACTGCCGGTAGAAAGGCCGGACGGGGTTATGGTGAACTCCTTGCTTCCCTCGTCATAATGTCCTTCGATAGTCGGTGCGGGAGTCGCGTGATTCACCAAGTAGCGGTATGTACCATCGTTCACGCGCAGCGGCTGGGCAATGCCAGAGAATGTAGTGGCGGGTAACACGGCGTAATCAGGAATCCTCTCGTCGGTAAACTTGTATTTAACGGTATTCGGCATCTCGATGACGGCCAATGCCATACGATGGTTCATGGTGAAAGAGAGGTGGAGGGTGTTGTCTTCCCCTGTCGTTGCGGAGCCTTCGGCAGTCATCAAGTCGGAGGCGGTATATGCCGCATGAGTACTTTGGTCGTCCTGAGGCTGCCAAGCGGAAACCAACGGGGCGAAGAATTCCGTGTCGGTCAAGGCTGAGCCTGTGGGAGTGGCAGTCTTTCCGCTCATATCCGTTTAGTAGGGATAGTAGAGGTAGTAGTGCTCATCCGACAATCCCCCCACAAGTGTCGTGTTGTCCTTGGACTTCCACACGAGGTCGCCCGTGGCGGCATCCCTCTCTGCGGTCAGTTTCACGTTGGAATAGAGGGTTTGAGTGCCGTGCGTCACGTATCGCCGTCAGGCATGTTTTTCCTGCCGCTATGAACAACGGCGGGGGTATATGGTTATCCGGATGTTGCCGATGGAAAAAATCGGCTGGAAGAAGAAATAAATTTCTCGCAACGTTTCACAACAGCTTTGACCTGATGCTTTTCAACACACGCCACACCGTCATGCCTGAGAGCTTTATTCTCTTCCTAAGCAGATAGTTGGCAATCCGTTGCGCTCCCCATCTTCTTGTCTCACGCACAGATTAAGGATAATGGTTTCAATTTCAGGTGTTATCTTCATATTGGCAAGTCTTGATGAACGTTTAGACTTATCGGACAATTCCGACTTGCCTTGTTCTTTCTCGCAATTTATCCAACGGTATAACGTGGAACGGGTAATCCCGCACCGAAGGGCAGTTTTTGTCACAGAACCCGTTTCGACGTATAGCTCAAGCCATTTTTGGCGCATCCGTATATCTTCTTTCATGCAACGAAGATACGGATTAAGATTTGCCAACGAAAAGAAAAAGTGTAGCGTATCTATTGATACTTTGCAATTAAATACTACTCCGCTTTTCAGCCATCTCCTTAATACCAGCCTGTCAATCTACACATTGTTGAGAAGCCATTCATGATTAATATGATCAAAACAACCCTTAATGTCACCTTCCAGTATCCATTGTGGTAAACAGTCTCTACTCAACCATCTATGAAGTGCGTCTATTGCATCCGCAGTACTTCTAAACTTTCTGAACCCATATGAGTTCGCATCCGCTTCACTTTCAGTTATAAGTTCTAAAGCCATAAGATATATCCTGCACGGCTCTGTCCTTCATGGTTGGTATTCCCAAAGATCTTGTCTTGCCATTTGCTTTGGCTATGTTGACCTTCCTCAGCGGGAAGGCCTTATATCCTCTCCTTTTCAATAAACATATAGCTTCTATTTTCTTGGCATCAGTGTCCCACTTCATATGGTCAACCCCTGCCGTACGTTTACCTTTATTGGAAGTTACTTTCCTTATCGCCAATGCCTTGGCTTCGTAGGAAGTGGCAAGTAGGTACCGTAAGGCCTTTACCTTGTTGTACCTCTTTTCTTTGTGGGCCTTTGCTATTCGGACCTGCAGTTTTCTCACTTTACGCTCATATTTGGAAGAATCGATATCTTTTCATGTCGTGTTTCGTACGGTTAAAGATGCACACTCGGCTTTTGCCTTGCTCATTTGCAGTTTCTTCATTTTATTAAAGTTCTACAATCGTTTCACAAAGAATTACCCTGCGGAAGTCTGCCTGATTTCGCATGGGGTGATGTTTAAACCTCTATCCTCCGCATTACACAGAATCATTCACTTTCTCCGCAATCCTTTACCCGCACCACATTCGGCTTTTCTTGCAATTGGCTTACCTGCCTGACATAGACAGGAGAAATACGGGTTTACCAAGTTCCGTACAAGTAACTGACGCCCGACTTAGAGCCCGCCCCTCCACCGCCAGTATGATGTCCGTGTAGCCTTACATTCCCAAAAGACTATCCTGACTACCCACCTTTTGGCTATAGCTTATAAATATCCGTAAGCTATTTCTTTATTACGATGGTGTAGCGATTCACATATGTTACTCATATCAGTCAGCCTAACAGCCTATACATTGGATATTTCTGTAAAGGACTGCATTGTCAAGAGGGCTTCGCACTAAACCATGACTTGGTAAAGCACGCCTCTTTAGACTACTATTGACAGAACAATAGGTTCAGGCACAGTGCTGAACAATTACTTGTACGACTTCTTGTCGCACGGAATACCTAAAGATACAAAAAGGCCAACTAATTCGCAATAATTTGGCTATGAATTAGTTGGCTAATTTTATATTATTTAATAAATACCCCTATTCAGTTCGATTAATGGAGCTGAACTATAAATTTGGACGTTTGCCTTCTTATACAAGATTGACATTCATTGTTTCCGCTATTGTTTTGTTTTCAATCAGCATTCAACTGTATCAACATGAACAGTCGTTTGAAAACTTGAAACTCATTTTCCAAAAACATAAATAATCAACAGATTATTAAAGGTAATCAGTTGGACTATACATTATCTCAGAAAATATATCTATTTGACCTTCATTATATCTTTCAACAGTCCCAACGGCTCATCTGTAGTGATAAAGTCGACTTTATCCCAAAAGTATTGCATGTCCTCTTTTTTATTAACCGTCCATACATTCACTTTTAGCCCCAAGGCATGGCAACTTTCAATCCAATCGGTATAACGGTAAAATTCAGAGAAGTGATAATCCGGTCCGGCACTACCCAATTCTTTCAGTTGTTGTGGAGATAAGTCCCCTTTCAGATAATATACAGGAGTGCTTGTGGGAGCCTGACGGATCAGTTCCTTTAATGCGTGAGACGAAAAGGTGATATATATCATCCGGGGTTCGAGTCCCATCTTCTTTATCATCGAAACGATCTCTTCAACAGCTTTTATCTCCCGTTCGGGTTTACTATGAGCTTTCAACTCCAGCACCAGCTTCAAAGATGTTTTCCGCTTAGCTGTTTCCAGAAGCTCTTTTAAGGAGGGTACGCATTCTCCATTCGCTAACCATAACCCGGTTAATTCCTTCAGAGTGGACTCTTCAACCTTATGCCCTTGAATAATCCCATCATGGCTAACCACCAAACCATTATCTTTTGTCAGCCAGACATCAAACTCCGAACCATAACATCCTATAGAATCCGCTTTCAACAAAGATGTAATGCTATTCTGTGCTGATCCTTGGGTTTTCCAGAAACCACGATGGGCAATCACCCGTGTTTGTGCCGAAGTATTGGCAATCATAAACATAATTGCCAATAAACACATTACCTTTTTCATTTTGTCCTTTCCTCTAATTGTTAGTTATATAAGAGCTGATTCTCTAGTATCCCGGATTCTGCACTAGATTGGGATTTACTTCTATCTGATCTTGTGGAATAGCAAGCCAATAGTTCTTGGGAGCGGTAAAATTACGAACGCCGGTTTCTTTCATGTCCGTAAGTTTATAAAAACTATCAGCGGTTTTTCCGGATAATGTCCAGGATTTCTGATAACGCATCATTTCAGTATGGGCAATTTTCCAACGGCGCATATCATGGAAACGTCTGCCTTCCATAGCCAATTCAATGGAGCGTTCATCATGTAATATTTCGCGCAACTTCTCTCCTGAAGGAATACCACCGGCTTTTGCCCATGAATCTGCAAAGGTAGGTAATCCGCAACGTTCACGTACTTTATTCAAATAGGACAGACTGGCAGTACTCAGTGTGCCGCTATATTCGAAATCCGCTTCTGCATAACTCAGATAGAGTTCGGCCAGACGCATATAAGGAAAGCACCAACGGTTGTAGGTTATTTGATCGGTAGTCCTATTATAGGTATCATATTTAGACACCCATTTCTGACAATAATAACCGTTGTCCGTTTGATACTCATCCTTGGCATTGCCATTATTCTGCTGCATTTCACCACGTCTGCATTTGAGCACTATTGTCTTTCCCTGCACGTCATAATTTCCACGATCAAAGCCAATAGAGGCATAAAAGCGCGGATCACGATTCCTGTGAAAACGTACCGTACTATCACCTGGTGCAATGGAATACGGATCAAGCTTCTTAGTCTCGGGGTCATCTGCCCAAGGTAGACCGTTCTTGGTATAATACCTACTCACACAATCCCACGTCGGGAATAAGGACCCTCTAAAACCTTTGGTCGAATAACTTGTAAATTCAACACGAGGAGCCATATTCTTGATACAGTAGGAAATAGTTCCCTGTTCAGCAAAGCCAAACAGGACTTCATTCCAGTTAAATCCGCTACCACTGATCCCATCACCGACAAAGGCTTCATGATAGTTTTTCTTCCCTTGCTCCAAGTCATTGGTCGAATTTCCATAAAGTTTGTAACCGTTCTCTTCGCAAAGGTCTATGGCCTCTTTGGCAGCATCCATCGCTCTCTTCCACTTTTCCCGGTCATAAGTCTGGTTAATCAGAAAAGTGCCGTCGGGGTTTTTAAAGTCGGAATAAAACTCACTATTCCCATTGACTAACGGCGAGGCGGCATAAAGCAACAGCCGAGCCTTGAAAGCCAAGGCAGCAGAAGAGGTAGCCCTGTTTCTCTTACTTGAATCCCATACGCCAGGAAGTAATCTAGCTGCTTCCGAATATTTATTGGCAATGAAATCGACACATGTATCATAAGGAGAACGGGAGGTCATCATCTCGGCCGGAGAACTTTCCATTGGTATTTCCTTGTCAATAATAACTATCGGTCCATAGTACTCCAGCATGATCTGATGATAATACCCGATCAAAAACAGCGCTTCACCTTTCCACCAGCTCAGGTTTTCGGGGGTAATGTCCGATACCCTATCCAGATTATTAAGCACATTATAGCAATTGCGGATACTTTCCCATACTGCTTTCTTCACAGCACCCTGCGGATAAGATTTTGCTGTATTGCTCCATAATGAGTAATAAGTCGTTGTTGGGGATTCTTCCCCATAAACCAGACTGCGGAAATGAAACCAGCGCGTTGTTCCTCCTTTGCTCGTTATGATTTCGTTTCCTCCGGTAAAATCAGGAAATTGTTGGGGATGGAAATAGTTAGGGATATTCGCGTAGCAAGACAGTACCATTCCTTCAGCCTGATATTGTGTTCGGTAGATATCATCCACGGTAGCAGTACCTTGCGGAACCACATCAAGAAAATCACATGATGCCATCATTAAACAGCCGATTGCCGACAGGCATAACTTTGTATATATATTTTTCATAACTTATTCTGTTCTTAATTAATAATGAAACTGAATCCCGATCTTGGCCGTGCGCTGTAGCGGATATTTCAAACCATTCCCACTTCCCATTTCAGGATCCCAGGTACTGAACGGAGAGAATGTCAGCAAATTAGTACCTGCTGCATACACACGCAGCCACGGGAAGAAGGAATAGCCCAGTTCGGCATTCTTCAGGCGCAGGAAAGCTGCGTTACGTAGGTAATAAGTGCTGGTTTGCGCATTGTTCGTGATAAATTCGGGTGATAATCGGGGATAGGCGGCACCGGCTACATTATTGCTTTCCGACCAGTGGTCATCAACGATATACTGTGCAATGTTATATCCTTTATGGCCCGCTTCGCTGAACGGATGAATATCGCTCATCATTAAACTGACTTTGGCCACTCCCTGGAAAAACAGAGACAAATCCCACTTTTTATACTTCAACGTTCCTCCAAAACCATAGATAATCTCCGGAATTTCAGGATTGCCGATAATCGTCCTGTCATAACCATTCACCACGTTATCACCATTCAGATCTTTATATTTAATATCTCCCACCGTATAATTTCCGAACGACTGTTTGGGAGATCTGTCTATTTCCTCCTGAGAAGTAAACAATCCGTCAGACACATATCCCATAATACTGTTTATCGGGTGTCCGATTCTTGAAGAATAGGGTTCTACATTCACCGGTTCGTCTATCTCCGTAATCTCATTATGTGCATAGGTCAGACTACCGTTCAGGCGGAGCACCCAATCTTTGCCAATTACTTTGCTGTATGCTACACTCATATCCACACCCTTATTCTTTACCGAGCCAATGTTGGCATAAGGCAGCATACCTGTCACTCCCATTGTTGAAGGGACGGACGAACGTTGCATAAAAATTCCACTACGGTCTTCCTTGAAATAATCAATGGTTATATCCATAGATTCAAGAAGGGTCATATCGACACCTAAATTCAGCTTTTTCGATTTCTCCCATGTAGCGTTCGCATTACCATAAATATTTACAAGCGGCCCATTCACGCGGGTACCGCTACCAGTCCACCAATCCAAATTATTATTCATACTGACTTCTGTTACATAGGGAAAGCGAGTGGCAAGCGCATCATTTCCGGTCAATCCATAAGTAGCTCGGATTTTCAGAGTGGAAACTGTTTTTTTTAACGGTTGGAAAAACTTTTCATTAGAAATAGTCCATCCTAGGGCAATCGCAGGGAAGAATCCGAAACGATGCCCGCTTCTGAAATTCTCCGAGCCATTATAACCAAAGGTAGCCTCAAGCAGGTAACGCTGACCAAAACTGTAGGTCAGACGTCCGGCCATCCCTTGCTCACGGTAAGGAAGAAGATCTTTTTCAGCTCCGCCGTCCTTCACTTTCTTGGTTTCTTTCATGTGGTAAACAAGGGTAGCTCCCACATCATGTCCACCAAACTGGCGTGAGTAGTCCAGCGCTCCCTGTAAAGACCAGACACTCTCTGTCGGATCACGCCCGGAATTGCTCTTCAGATAAGGTTCTCCCGGCTCACCGATAGTCGAAGTCTTATAAAGGTAGTTTCCCTGATCATCCATCGTATAGTCATCAGATACTTTATAGTAGAAAGGTACAATCCAATGATCCAGCCAGTTAAAACTGTAATTATAGAAAGATGCCAGTCCGGTGAGTTTTAACCCTGGTGTGACAAACTTCAAGTCCTGTTCGAGATTGAAAGCGGTCGTCATATAGACATAATTTCGTTCCGTATAACCTTCACTCAATTTGGCGTAAGGATTCGGCTCTGATTTTCCCACATCCCACGGATCATTGCTACCGTAGCGGATGTATGTATCCCCTGGTTCAGCAGGAAGTGTAGCAGGAAAACGTACGGGATTCCCATGCATGGAATAGGCGAACAAATTCCGGGTACTTGTTTTGGGGGCATGGTGGTAGAACAACTGCGTATTCATATTTAGCCCCACTTTCGTCGTAGAGGTAACACGGGCTGTCACATTACTCTGAAACAGGTATTTCTTGTTGCGCATACCCACATCAAGCTTATCTTCCTTGGGTTGCCGGATGATACCATTTTCATAGAAGATTCCAGCATTCAGGAAGTAATCCACATTTTTGCTTCCGCCCTTGATGGAGATATTCAAATTCTGATTAACGGCGAAGTCTTTGAACAACATACTGTACCAGTCATTGTTTGGGAACAGGTAGGGATTTGCATTGGCACGTGTTTTATCTATCTTATCCCGGCTATAGAAAGGCTCATACTCTTGGTTATTGGCAATAGCCTGATTATAAACGGCTTCATTATACATATCCATGTAAGTCGGGCCATCTGCCATTTTCTGCACATAGGTAGGCATGGAGAAAGTATTATCAAAGCGGATATCTACAGACATTTTCTCGGAAAGCTGTCCTTGCTTGGTAGTAACGATGATAACTCCGTTAGCCCCCCGTGAGCCGTATAGGGACGTTGCCGTAGCATCTTTCAGCACAGAAAACGACGCGATAGATTCTGGAGGAATATTGTTCATCATCGTAGCGTTGATTTCCACACCGTCAAGTATGATCAGCGGTGAGGTATTCGAACCAAAAGTTGATATACCACGTATATAGAATTTCGCCTCATCAGAGCCTGGTTCACCCTGTGTTTGTACGGCGATGATACCTGGAACGTTCCCGGCAAATGAAGTACTAAGATTACTGGATGTCATCTTCAGGTCTTCCGGCTTCACTGCCTGCACAGCTCCCACGAGGGATTCTTTCTTTTGTTTGCCAAAACCGACCACGACCACTTCATCCAGCATCATACTCCTGTCCGGAGTCAAATTAACGGAAATGAACTTCTTATCTTTTACCACTACCGTTTTCTTCTGGTACCCAACATATGAAATGGTCAATGATGCGTTCTTTGCCAACTGTATAGTGAATATACCGTCCACATCTGTTATAACCCCGTTCTGCGTTCCACTTTCCAATACGGTAGCTCCAATAACAGGCTCTCCGTTTTCGTCTCCCACATATCCTTTCATTTCTGCTTTTACTTCTTTTTGCTGGCTCTCGTCGATCTTTCTATTATCTGCCGCCGTTACAACGGAAACGGGAAATAATGTGAAGGCTAACCATAACAGGATGCAACAGCTTTCGCTGGTAAGGCATCCTTGTTTTACTTTACAGTTCATATATCAATAGATTTTTTGATTAGTAGTGTAGATTTTTCTCTGAAATACAGGGAGGTGTGTCGTAATGCACGATGTACCCTCTTTTTTATTCATTACTATACAACTCTGTTCATTTTCTTTTCTATTATTCATTGTGTGTGCAATTTATTTTATAATTATTTCTTTGACTTTATATAAATTACAGTACAAATTCTCAAACTAAGAATCGTTTATATATACGATAGGAAAACAACTCTCTCTTCCGCCCGAAGGCTGGCTGGCAAAAAAAAGTAAATACCTTGTCATACATCAAATTTAGTTGTTAATATATTTGCAAAATTACCCGGAACAACTCGGATAAAATATCAGAAAATGACCTGATATTATAAAATTTAAAGCAAAATACATATTACTAGTGCGATATGAAATCTTTAGGCAGTACTCCGAACTGTTTTTTAAAACAGCTTGAAAAATAGGAGGGGGTACTGAACCCTACCATGTAAGAGACTTCCACCACTCCATAGGTTCCTTCTTTCAGTATGGAAGCTGCCTGCTTCAAACGGAAAAGGCGGAGATATTCGTTCGGACTCATATTTAGGATTCCTTTCAATTTCCGGTAAAAGTTGGAACGTCCCATATTCATTGCATCCGCTATATCATCAATTTGCAGGTCCGTATTATCAAGATGGCGTAATACATACTCATTTAACTTGCTAATAAACATCTCATCGGCCTTTGTCTGCGCCATTGCATCTGCTTTGATAAAAGGAAATTCAATAAAGTGACGGCGTAATCTTTCCCGATTACTCAACAGATTTGCTACATTGGCACGAAGATACTCCATAGAAAACGGCTTTTCAATATACGCATCCGCCCCTTCTTCAAGTCCTTCGATTCTTGATTCCAGATTAGTTTTAGCTGTCAATAATATTACAGGAATATGACTATAGTCCAGATTTTGTTTCAGATGCTTGCATAATTCAACCCCGTCCATCAGAGGCATCATAATGTCACTTATTATCAGATCCACAGATTTCTGTTCAAGAACGTCCAACGCCTCGACCCCATTTTCCGCAATCAGTACATGATACAATGAAGACAATTGCCTGAACACAAAAGCAAGCATATCCTTATTATCTTCTACAACCAATATGGAAGCAACCTCTCTTTTATCTTTATCAGAAACTTCACGATCTTCATCATCATACCCAGGTTTCTTATGTTGTTCTTCCGAATCATCCGGAAGTGTCTGGTGTAATATTGGAATGGAAAGAATGAAACGGTTACAATCTAGCTCCCGGTCCATCACCAGCATACCTTGATGCAACTCTGCCAAGTAACGAGCCATAGCTAATCCGATGCCTGTGCCCGAGACAATATCTTTCCCGTCCCGGTATTGGACAAAGGCTTTAAAAATATTTTCACGCATTTCGATAGGGACTATATTCCCATCATTACTCATAGAGATAGTGAACACCTCATTCTTCTCATCAACAGACAAATGGAGATAAACGTATGTCCGGGCATATTTCAATGCATTAGCAAACAGATTACTGAGAATTTTGGTCAAAGCCTCTTTGTCAACAGAAGCCAACAATTCTTCCTCTGGAACTTCTACTTCAAGTTTAATTCCCCTTTGCTTTGCCAAAGTGGTGAAATACTTATAAACAGAGTGGACGATAGTACCGATATTATATTCTTTCGGATTCAATTTAAAACCTTTATTTTCCGCTTTACGGAAATCAAGTAATTGGTTTATCAGGTTCAGTAACCTCTCCACGTTCTGATCCATAATTTCCAATTCCATCCTTACATTTTCGGAGAGTTCCCTATCAGCAAGTACATTCTCCAATGGGCACTTTATCAGTGTTAAAGGAGTACGGATTTCGTGTGCCACATTTGTAAAGAAATCTATCTTAGTGGTGTAGAGTTCCTGCTCCTTTTCCTGTTCGAACTTCTCCATCTCTTTACGCTGCTTTTCAATAGTACGCTTCCTTAAATAAAAGAAGAGGGCGAAAAATGTACCGAGTATCAATAGGATATAAATCAGGTATGCCCATACGGATAAATAAAACGGGGGCAATATCCTGATCCCCAATGTGCGTACATCTGGATTCCATACACCATCACTATTCGCACCTTTCACGCGTAACATGTATGTCCCATAAGGTAAATTGGAATACGTAATAGGGCCCTTACCCGCTGTATGCCATTCGGAATCATACCCTTCCAGTCTATATAGCAGTGTATTCATGCTCGGTGACTGATAACTTATCGCAGCTATCCTGAAGGAGAACGAATTCTGATTTGACTGAAGTTCGATATGGTTTGACAAAGTGATACTTTGTTTCAATGGAGAGCCTTTTTCTCCGACTACCACCTTTTTATTAAAGAGCATAAAATCGGTAATCAAAACAGAGGGTAAAAAATCATTATCAATAAAGGAGGAGGGGGCAAAGGAGATGAAACCGTTAATACAGCCAAAATAAATCCGTCCATTCTTATCCTTATAGCTGGACTGGTAATTAAACTGGTTACTCAGCAACCCATTAGCAACTGTATACACTTTAAAACTGGAATTCTTCGGGTTAAAATGCACCAGCCCTTTATTGGTTGAAACCCAGAACAATCCCTTTTCATCTTCTTCAATCCGATAAATGACGTTGCTTGGCAGACCGATACCGTCATAACGGACAAAGGTGTTGGCGGAAGGCACAAAGCGGCAGAAGCCACCTCCTTGTGTGGTAAACCATAGCTGATTTTGACTGTCTTCAAAAATACTCAGCACCTTATTGGATGGAAGGGTGGACGAGTCTGCTTCCTCATGTACGAAATGTTCCCAACCACCTGTACGGACATTCTTTTTATAGACGCCATCGGCATAAGTTGCCAGCCATAAATTCCCCTGCTTATCCTCCTTTATATAATAAACAAACGTCCACCCAAGTTCGGGGACGCGTTTAAAACGTTCCGTATCTGGGTTGTACCGAAACAATCCTATTGTTGTTCCAAGATACAGATCGCCCGCAGTTATCCGGCAGATAGAAAAGATATCACTTGCAATATTATCATAGTGCTTTACAGCGTATGTCCTCAAATCAATACGCTTCAATCCTTTTGCAAAATTCCCAACCCACAGATAATCTCCGTCCAAATACAATCCGTGAACATTATGATAAATATCCGGATGAATGAACGGTTCGATTTTTCCAGTACTAGGATAATAATGGAAAAGCCCCTTATCTTCTGTACCTATCCAGAGTGTGCCGTCATGGGCGGCACAAAACTCCCGCACCCTTTTTCCCATTTTGTTTGATTCTTTCTGGGGATAGACTTTATCAAAGTAGGTATATTGCCGGGGGTAATAATTCACACCCCCAAAATAAGTCCCTATCCACATTCCGCCTTCACGGTCTTTGAGAATCGAATAGATGGCATTGTCAGAGATTGAATAGGGATCACCGTTGACGTTCTGCAAGTGGATGATTTTTGCCGTGTGCAGATTATAGATATAAAGTCCCGATTCGGTTCCTATCCATAATTCGTCATCTGAATAAAATGCAAGTTCCCTGATATAAATATCACCTCCCAATTCATCCTTGGAAAGAAGGGTACGGATAGTCTTATTAGTTAGGTTCACTTCTTTCAGTCCGAATACAGTTCCCACATACATGCAATTATAGGGTCCGGGGAGCAATTTATAGATGTATTCATCTCTGAAAGACACTTTTGAATCTTCTGGAAAAATCGGAGTTAAAGTTTTAAGCTTGTCTTTTGAATAATACAGATTTCCATCACGTATGTCCAACCAGCAGACATCGTCCGAATCAAAATAGAGTTGGCCGGAAGTTTTAAGGTTCAGAGTACCGGACCCGTCCGACTGATAATTAACCAACTGGCTATCCTGGGGATTGTAATAGAAGATTCCCCGCGTCTGAGTTACAACCCAGATACCTCCTTTCTGGTCCCCAGTTATCAGATTGACCGTACAGTCTATATCTATGTTTGAATTACTTATCAGAGTAAAATGCCTGACCTTTTCCATTTGTGGGCAATAGACATATAGGCCTACGTCTGTCCCAATCCATATTTGCCCAAGATTGTCTTCATACAAAGAAGTGATGAAATTATTGCCCAAGGTTCCGGATTCTTTCATGAAAGTCCGAAAAGAGATACCATCATACCGGTCAAGACCATCCTTCGTCCCAAACCACATAAATCCTTGTTTATCCTGAAGGATGGCATGGACCGTATTCTGGGATAATCCATTATTGATATCAAGTGAACGGAATGCATATTGTCCTTCATTCAGAACGGCAAGGGAATAAAGAGGCATCAAAGAAAGAAGTATTAATATAACTAAAATACGTAGTCTCTGCATTGTCTTAATTGTTAGTTTCATTAATTAACATACAACAGGATATAAGAATATCCTGAAAAGTGGATATCAGAGCTATTTCAACAGTATATTCTCAGTACGTCCCGGTGTCAGCAATTCCCAAAGGGATGCTACCGTCCAACCGGGAGCAAACATGTCATTATAATATCCTTTTCCATTCCTTCCATAATCCCAGTTGGTGTGCTGGATCACTTCCGGATAATAACCAACTTTTATCACTCCACACATATGTCCTTTATAAGGAAGTAACTGGCACATGGAAGTAGAAATGACTTCAGCAAAATCAGAGAAACGAGGTTCATTATACTCTTTGGAAAGCCAACGGAGCACATCGGCAAATTCAAAAATAAATACATCAATATGATTATTCTCCACCGAGACATTTCCCCAGCCGCGAGTTTTCAGACCGATATCACCCAACATCTGCCCGGGAGCAAACGGAACGTCCCAGACGTAATACCAGGACAAGGCAAAATAAGCCGCTTTTCGTGTCAGAGAGGCATAGTGGTTATGTTCCGTACCATTTGTTATCAATGATAAATAGTAAGTTGCCGTAGCGGTATAGAGGGAAGCTTCCTTATCCTCACAGTTTGCATCCAGCGTAGAGGAGAAATAGTCAGCCTTTGATATAAGCTCTTTTTCCAGATATTCCGCAGTACGCCGGGCAGCGGACAGATAGCGTTTGTCCTTAAAATATTTATATCCCATAACCAGAGGTAATGTAGCGGATGGAGTACTTCCTCCACTTCCGTCAACAACTGTAAAGTCATCATGGAATTTACGTGGAAAACTTCCATCTGGATTTTGCAGTTGCAAGAACATATCGAGCATTTTCTTTAAGCGTTGTTCCCAATCAGGATGGTGACGTTTATACTTCTGTTCATAATTCAGATAATGAAACATGGCATAAATTCCTTCCGACTGACGACGTATGCTATGCACTGGGCGTTCTTCTTTCACATCACTATCATTTTCCAGATTTACCCATTCACGCAAATAACCGGTTTCCGTAAAGCCATTTTCTAAGTAACTATCAAATATCTTTTTACTGCTAGCTGCAAGGTCATCACGTCCATTCTCATTGCCAAACTCCCATGCATTGAAAGCGTTTAGAAGTACGCGACCGACAAAACCTATCTCTGCTACATTCATGTTGGCACAGGCTGCCACTTTCATTTCAGGGCTGGAGTAATAGGCAAGAGCTTTGTCCCCAACAAAACTTTCCACAAAATAATTGCTCAGCACTCCTTTTATCTCTTCTGGAGAAAAAGGTATTTTCACAGGTTGGGGACGGTATGTATCATAACAATATTCCCAAGTATGGCAAATAAAATCTGAGTAGTCTGTAGCCTGCCCCTCGATAAATTCCCAGGTCAGGAGTACTGTTTCTCCTTTTTTTAGATATTGGAAAGATGTAACCTCCGGAGCCAGCGTCAACTTACGAATATAGGTTTTAGGAGCTTCTCGGTAAGGAAATCCAAAAGATAGTGTTGATGTTCCGTCATGGCTCTCAAAGCCGGTGAACCCTAGGGACGTTTTGCCCGAGAGGATGATTTCGCCTGTTTGGTGGGTAGCAAGGGCATCCCATTGAAAATCGTCCTTGCGTGCCACAGTCATATAACGTCCATCTTTCTGATTGAAGATACCGGTAAGGGGTGAGCTCAGACGATCCTCACGTACCAGCCAACTCTCTGATATATGAAATGAAGGAGCACCTTTAGGAGAACGTAAATTGCGACTATACCAGAATCCTGGTAGATAAAACATACAGTCATTATGTCGGAAGCCTGTTTTCAACTGTTGTTGATAATTAAAGTACACGTCTTCCAATGCCGTAATACTTACTACCATTACACATTTAACATTGTCACGTTCTATTCTCTCTGTAATGATTAATGGTATTTTTTCTTCAGACTCTAACAGATAGATTCCCTTATCATCAACGGCTCCTTGAAAAGCAAGGGAATAGTTTCGTGATTGATTACCGGGAACCTTCAAGGAGACTTGTGCAGATATTCTTTTATATATATCATTAACAGTCCTAGCATCAATAGTAATAGTACAGATCATCAGGCAACAAAGCATACATCTTAATTTTGTCATATAAATCAGATAATTTAGTTTATTAATATTCTTTTAATTTGCGTTCCAAAATTAGGATATTACGTATACAAAGAATGTGATTTTTTGAGCAATTATTATAAGATTTCAGTAGAATTCATAAGAAACAGCCCATTAAGTATTTATTTTTTAATCCTCTATTAAGATCCCATTACAATATACACTTATATTTTTATTGGGATATTTAATACTACAAATGTAAATGTGTCAGAATGCGGGCACAACCTCAGGTCCCTAGCCTTTGTATTGACGAGACTTCTTTAAGCTGCGGAGAATTATATACTGTTGTCACTAATCGTGCGGGACGTGGTGGCAGAGGTACACTTGTGACCATGATACGTGGCACGAAGTCTGAAGACGTCATAAAGGTGCTTGAAATGATTCATGTCTCCAAGCGCAAGACAGCCAAAGAGGTCACTTTAGATCTTTTGCCGACCATGATGCGGATCGTCTGAACGGCTTTTCCCAATGCCACTATGACAGGTTATCGGTTTCATGTACCTTAATTCCGCAATACTATTGTAAATTAAATCTTTTAAGTAGAGGTTGTGTCAAAACGCTGACACACCTCTTTTAAATGCTATTTAATGCGAAATTACAAAAATACGCATTTAGATGGAGGCAAACTGTTTGCGCCATTGGCTAGGTGACATGCCCGTTTTTTGTTTGAATATACGATAAATCCATGTGTGGGATGAGAAACCGCACTCTGTGGAAATAGCGTCAATGCTATATTCGGGGTTGGCTTTCATCATGCGAACAGCCTCATTAAAACGAATGTCGCTAAGCCAGGTTCTAAAATTGGTGTATTCTGACTGATTGAAGTATTCTGTCAGTTCGTTTTTCTTGTATCCCAACTTGGTAGCTAGCGAATAGATGTTAACTTCATAGTCCTTATAAAATCCCTCTTCACACCATTTCTTGAGGGCTAATTCTATTTCCATCTTTCTATTAGCTGTCAAGATATTTGTGCCATGAGTGTTCTTGCCGTCTTTCATGTCTTCTGCTTCCGTGACTTTTGCTTCTGCGTCATTTTCCTCAGGAATGACTTCTTTGGGTGTGATGTAATAGCCCATAGCAATGAAAGTGTGGACGAAAAAGATGACAGAGAGTAATATCAAGGGACCTATTATATATAATAAGGTATTGAAGAGGATTGCTACAGGAAGGAGTCCAGCAGCAAAGTATAGCAAAATGATGCTGGCTTGCGAATAGCGCACGTATGGAATCAAGTCGATTCCGAAATTCTCCATGAGCTTCTGCTTTCGGGCTTTTGTTTCTTTGCGAATGATAAGAATAAAATATGCCATGCTAGCCACAAAAAGACCGAGCATCACATAGAGCATATTGCCAATGTGTAAACTTTGACTTTTGAACATGCCAATGACGAAAACTATGGCGATGAGTATGTATGCCATCATACCACGTAAACAATACCGTCGCACTTTGTTGCCTGTGCTTTCTATGTTGATTATGGAGAGAGTGATGGCAAATGCCACTGGAGTATAGAACAATATGTTGAATGCTGCGCCCACATCGGCACCTTGTGCACGGAGTCCATGAATCATCTGTAAGAGGTAGTGGACGGAGAAGAATAGCATGGATGCAACGAGAATCCATCTTGATATTTCGTAGCGCCACACCTTCCATCTCACCTGCAAACTTGCCATGGCTAATTGCAATGCTAGCATGGCTGTAATGACGCAACATACAAGTTGTAATATGAATAACGATTTCATAGTATTGTTATTACCTTAATTCCGCAACACTATA
Source organism: Bacteroides sp. AF20-13LB (assembly GCF_003603065.1). NCBI lineage: Bacteria > Pseudomonadati > Bacteroidota > Bacteroidia > Bacteroidales > Bacteroidaceae > Bacteroides > Bacteroides sp. AF20-13LB. The sequence goes on along the minus strand of NZ_QTMH01000007.1, from coordinate 262,630 downwards.
AATTTTAACTTTTATAATATCCTGAACAACAAAAAGTTCTTGGACAAGCCAAGCGGCAAAGCCGAGCGGCTCAGGATTTTGTCATGTCAAAGGATTCACTTAACTTAGTGTTGCAAAAATAGTCAAACAAAACCTCATCAAGCATGGTAAAAGTACAAATAAAATCCGAGAAACTCACATCTTTTGGTGGTATATTTCCAATTATGGAGAAATTCGACAGGATGTTGTCTTGTACAATAGACTCTACTTTAGGTTTGCGTAGCAAAGTGTATGGCTATCAATATAGCGAGATAATACGTTCTCTGATGTGCGTATATTTCTGTGGAGGGTCATGTGTCGAAGACGTGACCTCACACCTTATGGAAGCACTTTGCTTGCATCCACCCCTCCGTACATGCAGCGCAGACACAATACTTAGGGCCATTCGTGAATTGACCACACCGAATCTGACCTACAGGTCTGATTCGGGCAAAAGCTACGACTTCAACGTGGCTTCCGACCTTAACAATCTGCTTGTCAATGCATTGCTGGCAACTGGACAGTTGCTGCCAGACAATGAATATGACTTTGATTTTGACCACCAGTTCATTGAGACGGAGAAATTTGACGCAAAAATAACCTACAAGAAGTTTACCGGTTACAGTCCAGGAATAGCAACGGTCAGCGATGTCATCGTCGGGATAGAGAACCGCGACGGCAATACCAATGTCCGTTTCCATCAGGAAGACACTCTAAAACGTATTTTTGAGCGTTTGGAGAATGCCAGAATACATATAAACCGTGCGAGGATGGATTGTGGCTCATGCTCTGAGGCTATGGTGGAAATGGTGGAGAAGCACAGTCGGCATTTTTATATCCGCGCAAACAGGTGTGTATCGTTGTATGACGATATCTTTGCCTTGCGCGGATGGAAGACCGAATACATAAACGGTCACGAGTTTGAGATATGCTCCATCATTGCAGAGAAATGGGTCGGCAAAGCGTACCGCCTTGTCATACAGCGGCAAAGAAGCATCAACAAGGAACTCGACCTGTGGGAAGGGGAATATACATACAGATGCATACTGACAAATGACTATACTTCGACAGACCGTGACATCGTGGAGTATTACAACAAGCGTGGCGGTGCTGAGCGTGTATTGGACGACATGAACAACGGCTTTGGCTGGAAACGGCTGCCAAAATCGTTCATGGCGGAAAACACGGTGTTCCTGCTTCTGACCGCTTTAATACGAAACTTTTACAGACACCTCATATCTGACGCAAACATGAAGAGCTTTGGACTTAAACGCACAAGCAGAATCAAAACTTTTGTATTCAAGTATGTTTCTGTCCCTGCAAAATGGATTAAGACTGCAAGACAGCACATACTGAACATATACACAAGCAATGATGCATACATGATGGCCTTCAAATTTGATTTTGGGTAGCCTCAAATCTTCGTGGCCTTTTGCGTATTGCCTCAAGTCGCATCATGGGGTAAGGGGATTTTGTCTCTTGCGACTGCACCATTAGGGTTCTTTACGAAAACGAGTCGTTTTAGAGAGGTATCTGCAACCCCAGATATCAAAAATATTACAGGTTGCGGATTTTAGGATGTACAAAAGCTCTTTTATGAGGCAATTGATGAACTCAGGATTACTTATCGCTGAAGGGCACGGGATTTGGAGAGCGGAGAGCGATGAAATTCAGTGGCGCAGAGAGTAAAATAATAAAAAAGTTGGATTTTTATTGACGCGAATCAATTCTTTTAGTATTTTTGCCTTGTCTTTTACCAAAAAAGATTAATAACAGTAAGCGTTAGGCATTATCCATGTTCAGGAAATCCCCAATTTCAAGACAACAATTGGATAATACATCAGGTGTCCCTATGCACTATTATATCTTGTTAGCATATATAGGCGTGGGGCTTTGTGTATTATATGTTGTTGAGTATGGGGATACTTCTGAACGGTAATACCAAAGTTCCCACGCTTAACTTTATATAAACACAACTTCAGGGAACAGAGTTGTCATATAATCGCATTATGAAAGCAATTTGTTTCAAAACCGGACAGGTCCTGCCTTCCGTTTTCATTCCTCTGTCTGTTACTGTCTTTAGTGGAATTCTCTGCCTTTTTGTTTCCATTCCTGCCCCTTTTCGGGACTTGCGGCTATTATTACACAAATTACATGCCAAACAGTTTCTCTGAATCCATTTATGGCATTCAATAATCCCCCTGGACATACAGAAGAGGAACTTTGGCAACAAATACTCTCCCTGTCAAGGGAATTGCAGGAATGCAGGGCCTGCCTGCACTATCATAATACGCTGGATTACATATACGACAAGATCAACATGATAGAGAAAGAACTGGATATCTTGTTGAGAATGTTGTAGGGATCTTGTGACAAAAAGGCATGATAATTATACATTTTTATGACTATTTGTCTCGCAAGCATTAAAATTCATTTTACAACTCCATAAGAGTCCGATTTACAGATGCTATCACATAAATTCATGATTATTGCAGGATATGAATTACGATTTATTTTGTCTAATTTCAAATATCAGAACAGCCATGGATAAACGAATTGAATATGCGATGAACACATTGATCAATACAGAAATCTGGTCAACTAACCTGTACCTGTCATTGCAGGTCTATTTTGAGGGGCAGCAACTTCCGATATTGGCCTCATGGCTAAGTGCACAGGCACAGGACAATATGGGCAAGGTCTATCAGATGATGAACCGCATCTATCATGAAGGAGGTGCTGTAACCATCCATGAAATCAGGCGCGACATCCGGCAATGGCCGACACCGCTGGCTGCCTTGAACACCCTGCTTGAACATGAACAATATATATCCCGTCAGATATCCGAACTTCACGTACTATGCCAGAATACGGATTCATCCATCCATTCTTTCATCAAGGGGCTGTACACAAAACGGATATATGTAAGTACGGCGTTTATGGAATTGTTGCGTATCCTGGCCATGGAATATGAACGCAGGCTGCCCTGCTTCATATGATGTGTCAAATCGTGTAACCTGACCGGAGTTTATTGTTCACAGAGAAAATAATGGTCTAAAAATAAAACAAGTATCATCCTATGGATATATTCGCATACTCAATGTTGTGTTTCACTTCGTTGTTCACATTGATGGACCCCCTCGGAGTGATGCCGGTTTTCCTGCAGATGACCGAGGGCATGAGTGCCGGAGAACGCCGGAGCATCGCCTTAAAATCCTGCGCCCTCACGTTCGTCATACTGGTACTTTTCACCTTGTGCGGCAGGTTCCTGTTCCATTTTTTCGGGATCTCGACCAATGGTTTCCGGATTGCGGGAGGTATCATCATCTTTAAAATCGGATATGACATGCTGCAGGCACACTTCACCCATGTGAAACTGAACGAGAACGAGAAAAAAGAATATTCCAGGAACATCACCGTCACGCCTCTTGCCGTTCCGATGCTGTGCGGTCCGGGTGTAATTTCAAGCGGCATAACACTGATGGAAGATGCCCCTGAGCATATTTTCAAAATTGCACTGGTTTGCGTGATCGCCCTAGTCTGTCTCCTCTCTTTCATTATCCTTTGCGTGTCAACGCGGCTTTTGAAAATTCTTGGAGAAACCGGAAATAATGTGATGATGAGACTGATGGGGCTTATTCTGATGGTCATCGCCGTGGAATGTTTCATAAACGGGATGCAACCTGTCCTGACAGATATTTTGAGACAAGCACACGCTTGCCCCTGAATATGAAAAATAAAAAATAGTACCAACATTAAAAATTAGATTCATTATGACCGAGAATTTACAAAAGGCCCTGAACGGGCAGATTACTGCGGAATTATGGTCCGCCAACCTGTATCTTTCAATGTCCTTCTATCTGGAAAAGGAAGGTTTTTCCGGCATGGCCCGCTGGATGCGCAAGCAATCGGCGGAAGAGACAGGACACGCATGTGCCATCGCCGAATATATGGCCAAACGTGAGGCGGAGGCAAAAGTGGACAAGGTCGATGTGGTTCCACAGGGTTGGGGCAGTCCCACCGAAGTCTTTGAACATGCCTTGGAACACGAGAGACATGTTTCCAGATTGATTGACGAACTGGTACATCTGGCTTCCGAGGAGAAAGACAATGCCACCCGTGATTTTCTTTGGGGATTTGTCAGGGAGCAGGTGGAGGAAGAGGCGAATTTCCTGAACATCGTAAACCTGATGAAGAAAGCCGGAGAGAGCGGCATCCTTTTCATGGATGCAAAACTGGGGGAACGCCAGTCCTGATTTGGAATAAAAAAACGACTGACATGAGCACGATTATTGATTTGTTGGGAACGCAGGCAGGATACTACCTGGACCATGTATGCAAGACAATAGACAAGAAACTCATCCATATCCCCGAGCCGAATATGATAGACAAGGCATGGGTGGATTCCGACAGGAATATACGCACCTTGGAGAGCCTGCAAGCCCTGTACGGGCACGGGCGTCTGGCCAATACCGGGTATGTCTCCATCCTGCCGGTGGATCAGGGGATAGAACATTCTGCCGGAGCATCCTTTGCACCCAATCCTCTTTACTTCGATCCCGGGAACATTGTGAAACTCGCTATCGAGGGAGGATGCAACGCCGTGGCATCCACATTCGGAGTTCTGGGAGCTGTGGCACGTAAGTACGCCCATAAGATTCCTTTCATCGTGAAGTTGAACCATAACGAGCTGCTGACTTATCCGAACAGTTATGACCAGGTCATGTTCGGTACAGTGAAGGAGGCATGGAACATGGGTGCCGTTGCCGTGGGGGCAACTATCTATTTCGGTTCGGAACAAAGCCGCCGCCAGATTGTGGAGGTCTCACAGGCGTTTGAATATGCCCATGAGTTGGGGATGGCCACGGTATTGTGGTGTTATCTGAGAAACAGCAGTTTTAAGAAAGACGGGATTGACTATCATGCGGCAGCAGATCTGACAGGGCAGGCCAACCATATCGGGGTCACCATCAAGGCTGATATCGTGAAGCAGAAGCTGCCGTCCAACAATGGAGGTTTTAAAGCCATCGGATTCGGTAAGACCGACGGGCGTATGTATACGGAACTGGTCTCCGACCATCCGATAGACCTCTGCCGCTACCAGGTGGCCAACGGGTATATGGGAAGGGTTGGCCTGATCAATTCGGGGGGCGAGTCCCATGGGACATCTGACCTGCATGATGCCGTCGTAACCGCAGTGGTGAACAAACGTGCCGGAGGTATGGGACTTATCTGTGGGAGAAAAGCCTTCCAGAAGACGATGAAAGACGGGGTCTCGCTTCTGAACACCATTCAGGATGTCTATCTGGATCCTTCGATAACCGTTGCATAAAAACTATATGGCATGAAAAGGATCGTATTGTTGAGACATGGCGAGAGCCTATGGAACAAGGAAAACCGCTTTACCGGTTGGACCGATGTAGACCTGAGTGATAAGGGGATCGCAGAAGCCTGTAAAGCCGGTGATATGCTGAAAGAAGCGGGATTCTCTTTTGAGGCGGCTTACACATCCTATCTGAAACGGGCTGTGAAAACGTTGAATTGTGTTCTGGACCGTCTCAATGAAGACTGGATCCCGGTGGAGAAAAGCTGGAGGTTGAACGAGAAACACTACGGCATACTTCAGGGACTTAACAAAAGGGAGACAGCAGACAAATATGGCGAGGAACAAGTCCATATCTGGCGGAGAAGTTACGGCGTGTCGCCCGAGCCGGTGAAGGAAGACGATCCCCGCTATCCGGGGAACGACACCCGTTACGCCGGTGTTCCCGAAATGGAACTGCCACGGACTGAATCCCTGAAGGATGCCGTCATGCGTGTCATGCCCTATTGGGAATGTGTCATCCTACCCACATTGATGCATAGGGACAACCTGCTTGTCGTTGCCCATGGAAACAGTCTGCGCGGGATAGTCAAGCATCTCAAGAATATTTCCGATACGGACATATCCCTCTTGAACCTGCCCACGGCAGTACCTTATGTATTCGAATTTGATGAACGGCCGGTGCTTGTCAGGGACTATTTCCTCGGAGACCAGGAGGAGATACGGAGACGGACGGAGGCTGTAGCCGAACAAGGTATGATCAGACGATAAGAGTCAGTCAATCAGACTGATTTGTATTGTCTTTTTGAATATTTTATTTATTAACAATTTAAAAAAGGAGGTAAAAATGGTACCTGTAAAAACAAATTCAAACTGGTTGCCGAGTATTTTTAACGATTTCTTCGAGAATGAGTGGCTGGCAAAAACGGGAGTTACGGCTCCTGCCATCAATGTCATTGAGAATGACAAGGACTACAAGGTTGAAATGGCGGCTCCCGGAATGACGAAGGATGATTTCAAGGTGAATGTTGACGAAAACAACAACCTGACAATCTGCATGGAAAAGAAAGAAGAGAAGAAGGAGGAGAAGAAAGACAAGAAGTATCTCCGCCGCGAATTCTCTTATTCCAAGTTCCAGCAGACCATCCTGCTACCTGAAAACGTGGAGAAGGATAAGATTTCCGCAAAAGTCGAACACGGGATCCTGTCCATTGAAATCCCGAAAGTGAAGGAGGAAGAAAAACAAAAAACTTCCAAGGCTATCGAGGTTAAATAATTCCATATCTGGAATGGTGTAAGGCCGGACAGGCTTTTCCTGTCCGGAGAGCCGTCCGGCCTTTAACAGGCACTTCCGGAACAGGGAACCGGCACAACCGATGAAGGAATTCAATTTTGAAAAAGAGCTGCTTAGCGTACAGGACGAACTGTTCCGTTTCGCGTACAAACTGACAGCGGACAGGGAGAAGGCGGAAGATCTGCTGCAGGATACCCTGCTCAAGGCAATGCTTCACAAAGAAAGTTACAACAAGAACACAAATTTCAAAGGGTGGCTGTTTATCATCATGCGTAACACGTTTATCAACGGTTACCGGGCGGAGGTCGGTCATACCCGTCTGTACATATCCTCCGATCCTGCATATTATTCGCGGATCATGGACGAGTCCCGTACAGAGGAGGTGGACAGGAACTATGACCTGGAAAAGATACGTAATGCCATCAAAAGTATACCGGAGTCGCATTTCATACCTTTTGAGATGTACCTGTCAGGGTTCAAATACCGTGAGATAGCGGAAAGAACCGGTGTGAGTTTGGGAACCATAAAGAGCCGTATTTTTCACTGCCGGAAAAAACTGAAAGCTATATTGGCAGAATGAAACAAAACAAGAACTGAGATAGATGAAAAAAGATGAATATATAGGAATCCTTACTTCCGGAGGGGACGCTTCCGGAATGAATGCGGCAATCCGTGCCGTGACCCGTACCGCCATTTTCAACGGCTTCAAAGTCAAAGGAATTTACAGAGGGTACGAAGGCCTGATAGCGGGCGAGTCCAGGGAACTTACGACCGAGGATGTGAGCAGCATCATCCAGCGTGGGGGAACCATCCTGAAAACGGCACGTTCCGAAGCGTTCACCACCCCGGAAGGACGCAGAGAGGCATACGATACCATGAGGAAAGAAAAAATCGGGGCGCTGGTAGTCATCGGGGGCGACGGCTCACTGACTGGAGCCCGCATATTTGCCGAGGAATACCCTGTCACGTGCATAGGACTGCCCGGTACCATCGACAATGACCTGTACGGTACCGATTTTACAATCGGATATGATACGGCCCTGAACACCATTGTGGAGTGTGTGGACAAAATCCGGGATACAGCCACCTCGCACGACCGAATTTTCTTTGTCGAGGTGATGGGACGCGACGCCGGTTTCCTCGCCCAGAACAGCGCAATAGCCTCGGGAGCCGAGGCCGCCATTATTCCGGAAGACCGGACGGATGCGGATCAGCTGGAGACTTTTATCGGACGCGGATTCCGGAAGACCAAGAACAGCAGCATCGTCATCGTGACGGAAAGCCCGGGCAATAAGAATGGCGGAGCCATGCACTATGCCGACCGGGTAAAAAGGGAATACCCCGGATATGATGTCAGGGTCTCTATCCTGGGACATCTACAACGGGGAGGAGCGCCAAGTGCCAACGACCGCATATTGGCCAGCCGGCTGGGTGAGGCCGCCATACAGGCCCTGATGGAGGACCAGCACAATATCATGGTAGGCATACATAACAATGAGATTGTCTATGTTCCTTTTGACCAGGCTATCAAGAACGACAAGCCCATTGACAAAAACCTGATCCGTGTCCTTAACGAGTTGTCCATATAAAATGTTACTCCTATGTCGGAAGTTGCCCCTTTAATATCAGACCTTGCCACTATCTTGATTATAGCCGGTATCATAACCGTCATTTTCAAATGGCTGGGACAGCCGGTCATAGTGGGATATATTGTGGCCGGTATTATGGCAGGTCCTTCCATTTCCCTATTCCCGACTGTTTCCGACCAGGCCAATATCAAGATATGGGCGGATATCGGTGTTATTTTCCTCCTGTTCGCCATAGGACTGGATTTCTCGTTCAGAAAGCTGATAAGTGTGGGAGCCTCGGCCATATTCTCCACTGTTATCATCGTCTGCGGCATGATGTTCCTGGGATATACGGCAGGCAATGCGATGGGCTTCTCACACACGAGCTGTATCTTTCTGGGCGGAATGCTGTCCATGTCCTCCACCGCCATCGTATTCAAAGCATTCAGTGACATGGGGCTTCTCGATCAGAAATTTACCGGTATTGTCCTGGGGATACTAATCATTGAGGACGTGGTGGCGGTAATCATGATGGTGGTCCTCTCCACATTGGCTGTAGGCAAGCATTTTGAAGGCTTCGAAATGCTGGAGAGCATATTGAAACTTGCGGCCTTTCTTATTTTCTGGTCAGCATTGGGAATCTATCTGATTCCTACCCTTCTGAAAAGATTGAACCGCTTTATTAGCAATGAAATACTGTTGACAACCTCCCTGGGACTATGCCTGGGAATGGTGATGATAGCGACAAAGGCGGGATTCTCCGCCGCGCTGGGTGCGTTCGTCATGGGATCCCTGCTGGCAGAAACAGATAAAGCGGAAGAAATCGCACATATCGTGCAACCGGTAAAGGACCTGTTCGCCTCCGTTTTCTTCGTATCAGTGGGAATGATGATCGACCCTGCCATGATATGGGAATATGCCGTTCCTGTTTTTATCCTGACGGCACTGGTCCTATGCGGGCAGGTCCTGTTCGGGAGTTTCGGCGTGTTGCTTTCCGGACAACCGCTAAAGATTGCGATACAAGCCGGCTTTTCCCTGGCACAAGTGGGTGAGTTTGCGTTCATCATCGCTTCGTTAGGAATCAGTCTGAATGTAATGGACAAATACCTTTATCCGGTCATAGTGGCAGTATCGGTCATCACCACTTTCCTTACTCCTTATATGATAAGACTGTCGGATCCCGTCTACTGTTTTGCAGACAGGCACTTGCCACAATTCCTGAAAGATTACCTGACGCATTATTCTTCTGGAACAATGACCACAAGACATCAAGGCTCCTGGCACAAGCTCATCAGGTCCATGTTGGTATCCGTCACCCTTTATCTGGTGGTATGCCTGTTTTTCATAGCGCTGTTCTTCTCCTATGCGTATCCTCTGGTAATGGGACGTATTCCGGGGATGAAAGGAAGCCTGCTGAGCTTCGTTCTTGTCCTCCTTATCATATCCCCGTTTTTGTGCGCCATCATCATGAAGAAAAACAATTCCGTCGAATTCCGCAAACTTTGGGCGGACAACAGGTTCAACAGGGGGCTGCTGGTATCAATGATAGTGATCAAGGTGTTGATCTGTATCATTATCGTAATGGGTATCATCATCCGTCTTTTCAATGTCGCTTTGGGGTCAGGACTGATATTATCTTTCCTGATCATTGTCGTTATCTATTTTTCCAAGCGGATACGGAAACGATCGCTAAGTATGGAAAAACAGTTCCTCGAGAATTTCCAGGGTACAGCCGGGACATTTCCACAGGAAGAACCGGAAACAGGAGAAACCTCCACAGAAAAAAATCATGAACTATCAAATAAGTAAAATGTTATGGAATATTCAAGTTATCATGTAAACGTCCCACAATGGAGGGAGATTACAGTCGGTTCACACCTTCCGGCAGAATTGCGGAGATTTGCGGAGATGGCACATAATCTTTGGTGGACCTGGAACGAGGATGCGAAGAGTTTATATAGTGGTTTGAACCCGGAACTATGGGAAGAGGCGGAACAGAATCCGGTACTGTTTCTGGAACGGATGGATTATGAAGAGCTGGAGGCACTGACACATGACGGAAACTTCATGCGTAAGATGGAAAACGTATATTCCACTTTTAAGGCGTATCTTGATGTGGAGCCGGACCACAGCCGTCCGTCAGTTGCCTATTTCAGCATGGAATATGGTCTGGACAGGGTTCTTAAAATCTATTCCGGCGGTCTGGGCATATTGGCAGGTGACTATCTGAAGGAAGCTTCGGACAGTAACGTAGACCTCTGCGCTGTAGGGCTTTTATATCGTTATGGCTATTTTGACCAGGCTCTGGCGATGGACGGGCAGCAACAGGTTCATTATGACCCACAGAATTTCGGGCAGCTTCCGATAGAGAAAGTGATGCAGCCTGACGGGCGACAACTGGTAATCCATGTTCCCTATGCCGACAGTTTCACGGTCCATGCCAATGTATGGAAGGCCAATGTGGGACGTGTTTCCCTCTACCTGCTGGATACGGACAATGAACTGAACAGCGAGTTCGACCGTCCGATTACCCATCACCTGTATGGCGGTGACTGGGAAAACCGGCTCAAGCAGGAAATACTGCTCGGCATCGGAGGAATGATGACATTAAAAGTATTGGGCATCGAGAAAGATGTATATCACTGCAACGAGGGGCATGCCGCACTGATCAATATCCAGCGGTTATGCGACTATATATCCGAAGGCCTGGACTTCGGACAAGCCATGGAACTGGTTAGGGCTTCCTCGCTTTACACTGTGCATACACCTGTGCCTGCCGGCCATGACTATTTCGATGAGGGGCTTTTCAATAAATATATGAAAGGATATCCTGATAAGCTGGGCATTACGTGGGACGAGTTGATGAACCTCGGACGGCAAACTCCGGGCAACAAGGGAGAACGTTTCTGCATGTCGGTATTCGCCTGCAAAACCAGCCAGGCGGTAAACGGTGTCAGCAAGCTGCACAAGTCCGTTTCACAGCAGATGTTCGCGCCTCTCTGGAAAGGCTATTTCCCGGAAGAGAACCATGTGGGCTATGTGACGAATGGCGTACACTTTCCCACTTGGTGTACGGCGGAGTGGAAAAAGCTGTTTAAGGACAATTTCGATGAGAATTTCATGAACGACCAGTCCAATCAGGAAATATGGAAAGGCGTTTATAATATACCCGATGAAGAGATATGGAACATGCGGAAAAGGTTGAAAACCAAACTGATATCCTACATCAAGTGGAAATGCGGCCGGGACTGGCTCAAAAGCCAGGTTGACCCGGCATTGGGTGTCTCCATTTTCGAGAAGTTTAATCCGAATGCTCTTCTTGTCGGCTTCGGAAGGCGCTTTGCAACTTACAAAAGAGCTCATCTTTTGTTTACCGATTTGGATCGTCTGGCGCGGATTGTGAACAATCAGGAACATCCCATACAGTTTGTCTTTGCAGGAAAAGCCCATCCAAACGACACTGCCGGGCAAGGGCTCATCAAGCAGATTGTGGAGATATCCCGCCGTCCTGAATTCTTGGGTAAAATCATCTTCCTTGAGAATTATGACATGGACCTGGCACGGCATCTTATTTCTGGGGTTGACATCTGGATGAATACTCCCACCCGTCTTGCGGAGGCTTCCGGAACTTCCGGTGAGAAGGCTCTGATGAACGGCGTACTCAACTTCTCCGTGCTGGACGGTTGGTGGTACGAAGGCTACCGCAAGGAGGCGGGATGGGCCATCACCGACAAGGCCACCTATCAGGATGAACAGTACCAGAACCAACTGGATGCGGAAACAATTTATTTCCTGCTGGAACATAATATCCTGCCGTTATATTATGAACGGAAAGAAAAAGACTATCCGGAAACCTGGGTCAAGTACATCAAGAACTCGGTTGCGCAAATAGCTCCCCGCTTCACGATGAAAAGACAGCTGGATGACTACTATGACGGATTTTACAACAAGTTGTCGGAACACTTTCATGTTTTGGCGGCGGACAATTATGCAAAGGCGAAAACGCTTGCCGGCTGGAAGGCAGCTGTCGACAGCAGATGGAATGCCGTGGAAATCGTTTCCGTGAATGCGGGAAAAGGATTGGACGCCACGGTGGAGGCTGGTAAGGAATACGAGATGACGGTCGTCATTGACGAGAAAGGGCTGGACAACGCGATCGGATTGGAATCGGTCATTATACGGCATGAGGAGAATGAGGATCGCATCCATGAGGTCATTCCTTTTTCTTTGACATCCAAAGACGGAAACCTATACACTTTCAAGGCAATAACCAGAATGTTCAGCGCTGGAAGCTTCAAACAGGCATTCAGAATGTATCCCAACCATCCCCTGTTACCTCACCGGCAAGATTTTTGTTATGTACGATGGTTCTGAACGGACATGAATAAGCAAGAGTTACTGACAAATGGACGGTGTAAGAAGAAGGCGGACCGAGAAACCGTCTGGCCGGTTGTCATCATGAACTTCACCGGTGTGTATGCCCATGAGGTATTTGCACGGAACAATCAGTTCATTTGGCTAGACTGCCGTCACCTTTCTGGAACGAGAGGTTACTGTGACAAGGAGGGGATACGAAAATTGAAGCGGGTGATTGCCGGTTATCCAGCGGAAGGTATCCATTTCATTGATTCGGGCAATTATCATTACCTGACCAAATTATGGACAGACAAACTTCGAGTTCCGTTCTCTCTGATTGTATTCGACCATCACCCCGACATGCAGCCTCCCTTGTTCAAGGGCATGCTTTCTTGTGGGAGCTGGGTAAAAGACATGTTAGACTGGAATATGCTTTGCAAGAAAGTGGTGATAGTCGGTGCATCGGACAAACTGATACGCACCGTACCGGAAGAATACGGACAACGAGTCAGTTTTTATAGCGAAGCGACGTTAGCTCACGAGAAGGGCTGGCGCAATTTCTCCTCTGCGTATATTGAAGGACCGGTTTACTTGTCCATAGACAAGGATGTCCTGAACCCGGCATCCGCAGTAACAGACTGGGATCAAGGGTCTTTCAGCCTGCAGGAACTGGAGGAATTACTGGCAATTGTCCTTCGAAAGGAACGTGTAGTCGGCATTGATATCTGCGGGGAATGCTCCGCAACGCTTACTTTGTTTGAGGAGAGGCGGGAAGCCACCGTGGACAGCCGGGCGAACAAGGAGCTGCTCAAACTCATACAGTCATTCTCCTGTTTTTTATAAAGCTGTTGGATATTGTTAATTATATTATCACATAAACCATATTTTATTATTATGATGAAAACAATTGTTCGTAAAATCGGTCTGGTTGCACACGATGCAATGAAAAAGGACATGATAGAATGGGTTCTTTGGAACTCGGAACGTCTGATAGGGCATAAGTTCTATTGTACGGGAACCACCGGTACACTCATTAAAAAAGCGCTCGAAGAGAAACATCCTGAAACAGAATGGGATATCACGATTCTGAAATCCGGTCCTTTAGGTGGTGACCAGCAAATGGGCTCACGTATTGTGGAAGGAGAGATTGATTATTTGTTCTTTTTCACGGATCCGATGACATTGCAGCCACATGACACGGATGTAAAGGCACTGACCCGGCTGGCGGGAGTTGAAAATATAGTTTTCTGTTGTAACCGTTCGACAGCGGACCATATTATTTCCAGTCCTTTGTTTCTTGACCCGACCTACAAACGGATTCATCCAGACTATACCAATTATACACAACGCTTTGAAAACAAAGAAATTGTATCGGAAGCAGTAGAACGGGTGAAGAAACGGATGAGCCGAAATGAAAACAATATGATCGAATGAGAATGTAATGTCCAATAAAGGGGATGTGATATGTTTCAGTCATAAAAAGCAGGTTCCTATCCTTTCTGTGAGTATAAAAAAAGATTAAAAGATCAACTGTGTGATAGCAAACTTGCGAGGTATCCTCAAATGGTTTGAAACAGTAATAAACTTTTATCATAAGTTTCTATTATTCCCTTTTATATGAGCGAACACGCCTTTTTGTAGGATTCCAATATAAGAATGAAGACTTCCATGTGGTTGAAACTTAAAATCCTTTTAGGATATGTCATACTGCTTCTCCTGCTCGTCCTGACCATTCATATCTTCCGCAAGGAACAGACGAGGCGGAACAGCCTGCGACAGGATGAGCATGAACTGGCCTGTATCCGGCATCTGGCCGGAGAAACATACGCGGGCTTGCTGGGACTGGCCACTTACGGTGAAACAGCCAGCGTCTGGGATGAAAGCGACCTTGGACTCTACCACACAAAAAAAGACAGTGTCTGTAACATGTTGCAGACACTGAAAAGGTATGTGAAGTCTCCCGAACAACAGTCGCGCATAGATTCGTTATGCCTGCTGCTGGAAAGAAAGGAACTGTTGTTAGACACGGTCATGGACACGTTCGGGCGTCTGCGCAAGACCGGCGAGATCGTGAACAGCAAGATTCCGGCAATCGTGTCCCATATCCAGCAGGCGGATGTCCTTCCTGCCGAGAAAAAGAAGGAGGAGGAAACTCCGAAGAAGGGTTTCTGGTCATTCATCAGGCCCGGGAGGAAAAAATCGGCCTATCTGCAGCAGAAGGAACAGCTGGAACGCCAGCGACAGTCCATTGGTAAACATCAGGGTACCACATCTGTCACGAGCATGCTGCACTCCCTTGACAGGGAGGTGACCGACATGCAGAAAGCCGAACGGGAAAGGCTGCTGGAACAGATGGACCTCCTGTACAGTAACAACACGGACCTGAACCACAGGCTACACCGGATTGTCAGGGACTTTGAGGCGGATGCTGGAATACGGCTTGATGAGCGTTACAGGCAATTCATTTCCACACGCGACCGCTCGTTCCATACGGTCTCTCTGCTGGCTGTCCTCATCTCGTTGCTGACCGTCCTCCTGTATCTTATCATCCACCGGGATCTGAACAGGATAAACCAGTATCAGCGTCAGCTGGAAGCCTCCAATCGTGAGAACACGGAGCTCCTACAATCCAGAAAACGCATGATGCTCACCATCGCTCATGACCTTCGTGCGCCACTGGCTACTATCAAAGGATGCGCCGAACTGCTCCCCGGGGAAGAAAAGAAGAGCCGCAAGGACGAGTATGCGGAAAATATACTCCATTCTTCCGATTACATGATCGGGCTGGTCAATACGCTGATCGGATTCTACCTGCTGGATACCGGCAGGAACAAACCCATCCTTTCGATTTTCCGGCTGGAGACCCTTTTCAGCGAAACAGCCCGGAACTACGGTTCGCTGGCCAAAAAGAAAAAGCTGCGGCTGACAACCGCCTTTTCCGGTCTGGATGTGGTAGTAAGCGGTGACCGTTCCCAGCTCCAGCAAATCCTGAACAATCTGCTTTCCAACGCCATTAAATTCACCCGGCAAGGTGAAATCCGCCTGCAAGCGGAATACCGGAATAAAGAATTGCATTTCTCGGTACAGGACACCGGTACCGGGATGACGGAGGAAGAAACAACCCGGATATTCACAGCTTTTGAACGGTTGGACAATGCCCGTAATGTTCCCGGTTTCGGATTGGGGCTGGCCATTGCAAGCAGGCTGGTCTCCGGGATGCAGGGAAGCCTTACCGTAAAAAGCAAACTGGGTGAAGGCAGCACGTTTACCGCATTCCTGCCACTCCTTGAGGCGGATGAATCCACCCAGATGGATGAGACACGCATCGCTACTGATTATCATCTGGATGGAATCAACGTACTGGTCATTGATGACGACCGGATGCAACTGAACATTACCAAAGAGATGTTTAACCGTAACGGAGTGCGGTGCGACTGCTGCCAGACCAGCCGTGAACTGGTTACCCGGCTACGGTCACAAAGATATGACCTGCTGCTGACGGATATACAGATGCCTGAAACGGACGGCTACGGAATACTTGAACTGCTCCGGGCATCCAATATGGAGAACGCAAAGACAATCCCCGTCATAGCGGTAACGGCACGGGTGGATGATGACAACGAGTATCTGTCGGGCGGCTTTTCGGGCTGCATCCATAAACCATTCTCTATGGAAGAACTGATAAATACAGTGGCACAAGTGATAGGAGAAAAAGACAGAAAGGAGTATGCTCCCGATTTCTCACTCATCCTTTCAGGAGAGGACAACAGGGAGGAAATGCTCGCCCTGTTTATCGAAGAGAGCCGGAAAGACCTTGCCGCATTAACCGCTGCCTTAGACCGACAAGACAAGGAGGCCGCCGCCTCCATCCTGCATAAGAACCTGCCCCTATGGGAAACCGTCCGTCTGGATTTCCCCTTGTCTCATTTACGGGAACTGGTGACAGAACCTGCGACAGAGTGGACCAATAGACAATCCATGGAAATGCGGGACATCATCCGGGCAGTGGAAAAACTGATAGTATACGCTGAAAAATACGGGAGGAAAGCCTATGAAAACAATCCTGATTATTGAAGATGATATTGTGTTCAGCCGTAGCATCAGCAACTGGCTGGTGAAAAAAGGGATGAAAACCGAATGCGTGGCAACCCTTGCGAATGCCCGTAAAGCCATCGGGCAAAAGGAGTTCGACCTAATACTGGCAGACCTGCGCCTGCCGGACGGAAATAGCACCTCGCTCCTGAAATGGATGAATGAGAAGTACTACTCTATCCCTTTTCTGATCATGACCAACTACGGACAGGTGGAGAATGCGGTGACAACCATGCAACTGGGAGCCATCAACTACCTGTGTAAGCCTGTGCAGCCAGACAATCTCCTGGCTCTGATAACGGAGATACTGGATAAAAACGATAACGAACAGGAGTTCTACCGAGGTGAAAGCCCCAAAGCCCATGAGATGTACCGTCTGATAGAGATGATTGCCTGTGCCGACATCTCCGTTCTGCTCCGTGGGGCTTCCGGCACCGGGAAGGAGCACATTGCAGCCGAGATACATGCCCGGAGCCATCGGAAGAACAAGCCGTATCTGGCTATCGACTGCGGGGCCATTTCCGATGAGCTTGCCGCCTCCGAGTTTTTCGGTCATCAGAAGGGAGCCTTTACCGGTGCGGAAAGCGACAAGGTCGGATTGTTCCGTGCCGTTAACGGAGGGACATTGTTTCTGGACGAGATAGGCAACCTTTCCTATAAGACACAGATGCTCCTGCTCAGGGCCTTGCAAGAGAAACGCTGCAAGCCGGTAGGTTCCACGAAAGAATACTCTTTTGATATCCGGCTGGTTGCCGCCACCAATGAGAATCTGGAAAAAGCCATCGGAGAAGGACGCTTCCGGGAAGACCTGTTCCACCGGCTCAATGAGTTCACTCTGCGGATTCCTACACTGGCAGAATGCCGGGAAGACATCCTTCCTCTGGCTTATTTTTTCTTGAAACTCACTTGCGCCAAGGCCCATAAATCGTTTCGTGGCTTTGACCGGCTGGCAGAGGCGGCACTGCTGGAATATCCCTGGCCGGGGAATATCCGTGAACTGAAGAATGTAATAGGTCGAGCCGTACTCATCTGCCAAGAGCAATGGATTTCCGTTTCAGACCTGAACCTTGAAATCTCCCTTCCTAAAGAAGAAGAAACGCAGTGGACGGAAGAAGAAAAAGAAAAGGCGTTGCTTCTCCAGACCCTTGAAAAGACGGGTGACAACCGTTCCAAGGCGGCCCGGTTGCTCAATGTCAGCCGGACTACCCTGTATGAGAAACTAAGGAAATACCATATCATCGACTGACCGGAGGATAACCCGAAGCAAATGAGGTTTACAAAAGTGTAAGCCGTCCTAACATTCTTGTCAAGGACGGCTTACACTTTTTATTTACACCCGTTTCTATATGAAATTTGTTTATTGTTGATTGTCAGTATTTTAAAAAGGTATAGAGCTTTAAACGATAGCAGAGGCATTTCATTTGGCTTACTCCGGTATAAACAAATCAAATGTATGCCGTATGAAACCATTTACAGAATGCCGTATATTCAATTATTTATCTCTGGCTTCAAGCCCAAAACAGACAGTTTCCGATGAAGAATTCTCTTCCTCCTATACCGAATATGAACAATACCTTTACGACCTCGCCATCGAATCGGTTTCCGTATCGGAAAGGCTGCGCCATCTGCTTCACAGCAAGGTAGAACTGATTTCCCTAAAGAAGTTATTCACCCGAACAGGACATTTCCACACGGCAGTAGCCGAATTCTATCTGGACAAATGCCTCCTGCTGGTGGAGGCGGAAATAGAGCTGGTCAATTTTGGTGTACAGTACCCCGGAACCATCACGACACCTTCCTCGTTTCTTTCATCGCTCCATTGGAAAGGTTCGCTGGTCAACCTGATGGAACTGATCTCCTCGCTGGATTACAGCGGGCTGATTACGGACGAAAGCGGCAAACGCCTCTCTTTCGCCGGTATCGTTTCCGCTTTTGAGAAACTCTTCAATGTTGCCATTCCCAAACCATATGACCTGCGTGCCGACCTTGCCCGGCGCAAAAAGAACTATTCCGTCCTGCTGCCCAAACTAAAGGAAACCTTTGAAAAGAACATCGCGGCTTGCGGAAACGGGAAGTGAACAGGGGTATTTTTACCCCCTGTCACAAATAGTCATCTCTTGTCATTTGTAGTCACTTTCCGATTTTAGGTTCGTATCAAAATTATCACTTATTTTGCTGCCGGATAAATAAAACCTGAAAAGATATGGCTAAAATCAATAGTACACGCAAACCCGGACGGGCTGACACTTCGAGCAAATGAAGAGGCGGACGGAATCCCAAAGAGGAATCAGAACTTCATTCTTATTATTACGGATTCCGTCTGGACGAACTCCAGAACATCGAGTTTGAGAGGCTCTTTGAGAATTCGGGAGCTAATAATAAATCCCAGTTCATCCTTGCCGCCCTTTTCGACAAACCGATGAAAGTCGTGAAAATAGATAAGGCGGCAACGGACTACTACATCAAGCTGACCAACCTGCAGAGCGAATACCGCCGGATCGGAGTAAACTATAACCAGGCAGTCAAAGCTCTGCATACCGGACTATCCGAAAAGAAGGCTCTTGCCATGCTCTATAAATTGGAGCAACTGACTATTGAACTAATATCTCTCAACCGGGAGATTATCCGTCTCACCCAAGAATTTGAACAATGGTTGCAAAAATAACATCAGGAGCCTCCGTTTACGGGGCATTATACTACAATCAAGAAAAAGTGGACAAGCAGCAGGCACGGCCACTGGCATGAAACCGGATCATGGAACCGGCAGACGGCCATCCGACCATCCAGCACTGCATCCGTTCCTTCGAACCGTATCTGGCGGCTAACCGCCGGACTGAGAAGCCCGTTATCCACATTTCATTAAATCCACACCCGGACGATGTGCTGACCGATGAACAGTTGACCGCTATCGGCCAGGAATACATGGAAAAAATGGGATATGGCAACCAACCCTATATCATCTACCGGCATGAGGATATCGGCAGGCCCCACATCCATATCGTCTCCCTGCGTATTGACGAGCAGGGAAAGAAAATTAAAGATTACAAAGAATGGCAACGCTCGACCGCTGTTTGCCGGGAGCTGGAGAGGAAATACCATCTGTTACCCGCCGAGAAGATGGAGCGACGGGAATCCCTGCCGCTGACTGCCGTCGATTACCGGAAGGGGGATATCAAGCATCAGATAGCCAATGTGGTCAAGCCCGTCATGCAGGGATACAAGTTCCAATCCGTCAAGGAGTTTAAAGCCCTGCTTGGCCTTTTCCATGTAACGGTGGAAGAGGCCCACAAGACGATAAAGGGAAAGACCTATCATGGACTGGTCTATGCGGCTACCGATGAAAAAGGAGAACGGACCGGCGTAGCCATCAAATCCAGCAAGATCGGTAAAAGCGTAGGCTACGAGGCACTCCAAAAGAAATTTGTGAAAAGCAAACAATGAATTGCCCGACATCCCGTACCCGTACAGACGAAGGAAGCTATCGCTACCGCCCTGCAAGGACAGCCCACCCGTCAGGGATTCCTGCAGGAACTTTCTGGAAAAGGCATTGCCGCCATACTCTGGCAGAACGATTCCGGTGTGATCTATGGCGTGACCTACATCGACCATAACTCAAAGACCGTATTCAAGGGCTCGCTTCTGGGCAAAGAATATTCGGCATCGGTTATAAACCGGAAGTACGGCACGATCCCACCGGAAAAGACTGAAGAAGCCCCTGTTATCCATCCGTCCGAACCGGAAATGAAAGAGACGGAGCTGGTGGAAGGACTGCTTGATATATTCTCTTTGGAATCCTATCCGTATCCGGCAGACGACCTGACGCAAAGCCCTTACGGGAAAAAGAAAAAGAGAAAACGCAGAGGTCCGCATCTGGGCTAATAAAATGTATCACCATTAATTATCATACCGCTTATGTCACAAGACGAAACCAGAGGGCTCAATAAGAACCTTGACTTCATGAGGGCCATCAGCATCCTATTTTTAGTGATGAATGTCTATTATTTCTGCTATCCCTATTTTCTTTCCATGAACCTGAACATCGGTGTCGTGGACAAGATACTGCTCAATTTCCAGCGGGATACCGGGCTGTTTTCCCATTCGCTGGTGAGCAAGTCCTTCAGTCTGCTCTTCCTTTTCTTCTCCTGCATGGGAGCGAAAGGACGGAAGGACGTGGAGATGTCATGAAGGAGTATCGGCTGTTACCTTATAGCCGGGATGCTGCTCTTTTTTGGTAGCGAGCTCTTACTGACGGCACGCTTCCCCGTCGCGCTTCTAACCTTATTATATGTAGCTACCGTAGCTGCCGGATATATCAGCCTGCTTACCGCCGGAACCTGGATCAGCCGCCTGTTGAAGAACCAACTCATGGATGACGTCTTTAACGACGAGAACGAGAGCTTCATGCAGGAGCGCAGGTTGATTGCCAATGAATACTCGGTAAACCTGCCCACCCGTTTCCGTTACCAACGAAAGACCTATTCAGGCTGGATAAACGTGATTAATCCCTTCCGCGCCTCATTGATATTAGGCACGCCGGGATCAGGAAAGAGTTATGCCATCATCAATAACTATATCCGCCAGCAGATAGAGAAAGGATTCGCCGCCTATATCTATGATTTTAAGTATCCGGATTTAAGCATAATTGCTTATAACCAGCTGCTTAAAAACAAGGATAAGTATGCCAAGCCGGTCGGATTTTATGTGATTAATTTCGATGATCCCAGATACAGCCACCGGTGCAATCCCCTCAATCCTTCGTTTCTATCCGATATCGCGGATGCATACGAATCAGCGTATGTAATCATGTTAAATTTGAACAAGAGTTGGATTCAAAAGCAGGGAGATTTCTTTGTAGAAAGCCCGATTGTGCTATTTGCGGCGGTGATCTGGTATCTTAAAATCTATGAAAACGGGAAATTCTGCACCTTCCCACATGCCATAGAGCTATTGAATAAACCGTATTCCGACCTGTTCACCATACTGACCTCTTACCGGGAGCTGGAGAATTACCTGTCACCTTTTATGGATGCATGGAAAGGTGGTGCGATGGAGCAGCTCCAAGGGCAGATAGCTTCCGCCAAAATTCCGCTATCAAGGCTGATCTCACCTGCCTTATATTGGATTATGACCGGAGATGACTTCACGCTGGATATCAATAATCCGGAGGAACCCAAAGTTTTGTGCGTCGGCAATAACCCTGACAGACAGAATATTTACTCATGTGCGTTAGGATTGTATAATGCCCGTATCGTTAAAATGGTCAACCGAAAAGGCAGGCTCAAATGCTCTATTCTAGTGGATGAGGTTCCCACACTTTACTTTAAAGGACTTGACACCCTGATCGCTACCGCCCGTAGCAACAAAGTGGCAGTATGTCTGGGAGCACAGGATTTCAGCCAGTTAATACGTGACTACGGTGATAAGGAGGCGCGGGTGATCCAGAACACAATTGGAAATATCTTTTCCGGGCAAGTGGTCGGAGAAACAGCGAAAAACCTTTCTGAAAGGTTTGGGAAAGTGCTCCAACAGCGCAAATCCATTAATATGACCCGTGAAGACACCTCAACCAATATCAGTACCCAGCTCGACTCGCTGATACCTGCCTCCAAAATCTCCAACCTCTCGCAAGGAGAGTTTGTCGGCAGTGTCTGCGACAACTTCGGGGAGAAGATAGAACAGAAGATATTCCATTGCGAGATCGTGGTGGACAATGAACGGGTAGCCGCCGAAACAAAAGCCTACAAGCCTATCCCCGTCATAACCGACTTTACCGGTGCGGATGGTAAGGACCACATGCAAGAGGAAATCGAAAGGAACTACTATCAAATCAAGGAAGACGTGACGCAAATCATCGAAAAAGAGCTGCTTCGCATCCAAAATGATCCCAACTTGAAACACCTGCTGGAAACGGCAGACGATGAATAATCCCTATTTAATTTATTAATCATTTAAATGTTGTAAACATGGAAAAAAAGAAAAGTTCTCCGGCCAACCTGCCGGGAAAACCCTGCTTCCCCTGGGTGGGAGGTAAAAGAAGACTGCTTCCCGTACTTATCGAATCCCTTCCGAAAGACTTCGGACAGATGGATACCTATGTAGAACCGTTTGTCGGTGGCGGCGCCCTCTTCTTCTGAATAAGACAAGCCTATCCGGAAATCCGTTGCGTCATCAACGACTCCAACGAGGCTCTGATCAATGTCTACCGCGTCATCAAGGAATCCCCGGAGCAGCTTATTAAAGTGCTTGCCCGGATACAGGACGAATACATCGCGCTGGAGGAACATACCCGAAGAAGGGTCTACTTCATGGAGAAACGTACCTACTACAATGAAGGAAACCCGAATAACATCACCCGTGCCGCCCTGTTTATCTTCTTCATGCGTACCTGTTATAACGGCATCTACTCCGTGAACCATAGCGGAAAGCTGTCCGTCACTTTTGGTGCCGGGGGACGGGTAAAACTGTTGGAAGAGGAACTGATCCGCTTTAACCACAAGCTGCTGCAAGATGTTGTGATTCTGGACGGTGACTACCGGCAGACCGCAGAATACACCGGAGCCAACTCCCTATTTTATTTTGACCCGCCTTATAAGCCGGTCAATGAGGGTAACTCCTGCACCTCCTACATGCCACAGGACTTCGGAGATGAAGAGCAGATCAACCTGGCAAATTTCTGCAAGGGAATAGGTGAAACCGGTGCCAAATGAATGCTTTCCAACTCCGATCCCCGGCAAAAGAACCCTGAGAACACCTTCTTCGACGACCTCTATGCCGGTTTCCATATCCAGCGAATCAGCATCTTCCGTTCCATCTGTTCCATAGCCGAGAAAAGAGAAGCGGTCAATGAATTGCTGATCAGAAATTATTAAGAATAAATATCCGGTGGTAGCCGGGTAGCAATAAAAAGAGAGCCAAATTCCCTCCAGCAGGGATTTGACTCTCTTTTTTATTGCCTGCCTTTCATGCATCAGACAAGGACCAGTATTTTATAATTTTCAACCGGACTGTTTCTTTGCAGGCTTTTCAATCAGCTTCGGGGCTGTTTCGTGCTGATGATCCGTCTTGTTCTCCTGCGCCATCTTCCTGCCCAACAGGTAATCGTTCAAATCGTTATACTCCCGGTAGCAGTCGGACTTGTCCCTGACCGGGCATCCGGCTTGCGCCATCTGCTGAAAAGCCTGCCTTCCGGCGGAATCGTTATCCAGTAGGCAGAGGGCACTCTTATACTCTTTCAAGACAGGGATAGCCTTGCCTACATTGCTGACCGAATTTAAAACGATATAGTCCGGACCGTTTCCTTTAGGCTGTCCGTTACCGGGATGCGTAGCCTTGAGCGTGAGGTATGAGAGATAATCCATAAAGCCTTCAACCACTATGCAACGGTCGCTGCCATTTTTGATATGGGTAATCTCTTTGGGCGATATGCTGCCTTTTAGGTATTTGTTACGGATCTCGTACCCGCCGCTCCGGTTGGCAAAGCCTACGGCAAAATACCATTTTCCCTTGTTCTGAAAATGCACTTCCTTGCATGCTTCCCTTGCGATTTCAGGCAAGATGCCTCTTTCTTTGAGATATCCCAGCAAGACCGGGTTCGTCAGCGGATCAATGCGTACCTGCCGGTAGCCGGTAGCCTGCGGTTCCGCCTGCCGGGGAGAGGCTGCTACCGGACGGAAAGCAGCCGGAAAATGTCCCTCTATCGTTTTAAGCGCATAAGAGATATCCTTCGTCTTTTGAAGCTCCATCGCCAGGGTGATGATGTCCCCTCCCTGTCCGATGCCGAAATCGTATCATAGGTTGCGGGATGCGCTCACCTTGAAAGAAGGTGTCTTCTCCTCACGGAAAGGGGAACAATACCAGATACTGTCCCCTTGTTGTTTTACCGGGTTGAACCCCATACGCCGGAGATAATCCTCCAACTGAATGCTCTTGGCTTCTTCAATGTTCATTGTGTAACGGATTAAATTAATGACTCTTTTTAGAACGGGAATCCTTTAGTATCACCCACTGCAACGGATTCTGCGGCTTCCCGTTTTTTCTCAGTTCAAAATGCAGATGGTTGCCGGTCGCTATGCCGGTATGACCGACATTGCCGATATGCCGACCTATGCGTACATCGCTCCCTTTCCTCACATGCAATTTGCTCAAGTGTGCATACAACGTGGAAAAGCCGCCCGCGTGCCGGATTTCGATGTACCAGCCGTAACTGCTGCTATACCTGGCTTCAACGACTTTCCCGCTTCCTGAAGCATAGACCGGCGTGCCATAGGGTGCGGCAAGATCCACTCCGGCATGGAGTATCCTTTTCTTTTTCACCGGATGCATCCTTATACCGAAACCGGAAGAAACGGCATACCTCCTCCGACTTTCATTCAATGGATACAGAATAGGATAATCGGCCAGTACGGTAACCGGCAACCGGCTGTCTCATATGAAAGACTTTCACTGCCGGGCAGAGTGGATACGGTAGATGACAGCACTGAGTCCGGCTTTATATCCCTTTGACGGGGACTGTGCAAAAGCCGGACATGACAATAAGTGACAGAACATGACAATTAATGACAACTTCCTCATAATCAAACTATTTAATGACAAAGATAGTAATTTTACCCTCGTAAATGATTCATTAATCTTTAAAATTAACGTATATGAACGATGTGAATTTAGCTCCTGAAAACAAGGAAGCAACCCCGGAACACGGGTATTTGATGGCGTATGACAAGAAAGAGCAGAAAGCCAAAGGTGTAAAAGGAATCGCAGCGAACGGAGAGCTGGAAACGCTCGAAGCTAACGAGGCGAACAGGGACCAGTTTATCAAAGTGGACCAACGTGGAAACTTCTTCACCAACTTCGGGAAGAATTTTCTCTACCAGTACAATAATCCCGGTCGTTACTCCCTCTACAACATGCCGAAGGAAACGCTCGTAGAGCAGGCCAAAGAAAAGATCGAAGCGGCGCAGGAACCACAGAACGAAGCAGTCAGAAGGGAACTGGCTTCGACCAGGGTGTATAATAACCATCGCTTCAACGAGCGGGAAGTGAATTGGGAACAGGCCGCCAAATACGGCATTACCCCGGACGGACTGAAGAACGCAAAGGACAGCCTCGAAAGAATGTTGCAGGGAAAGACTTCCGCTATCGCTTTCCGTGTGGCAAAAAATTCCGAGCTGGGGCGTGAAAACGGGGATGCCAAACTCTCCCTGTTCCGCGACGAGAACGGAGCTGTCAAGTTCGACATCCACTACATCCGTCAGGCTCCCAAGATCGGGGAAGACTACAGGGGACATGTCCTGACGGAAGAAGACCTCAAGGCCCTGAACCAGACCGGCAATCTCGGCAAGGCGGTGGATGTAGTCATTGACTACCGTACCAAAGAAACCAAATCCTGCTACCTTTCCAAAGACCCGGTGACCAATGAATTGTTCCATATGCCCGTAGAGCAGGCACGCATTCCGCGTAAGGTGAAAGATTATACGCTTTCTCCGAAAGAATACGATGCTGCCGTGCGCGGTGAGGAAGTACCGATCCGTTTCAAGTCTGATAATGGAAAATTTTATGCCACCTCCATCCAGATGAGTGCCGCCGAGCGAGGGGTGGAATTCCTCTGGGAAAGAAGCACCAAGAAGTTGGAAGAGGCACAGAAACAAGGTCAGGAACAAGACGGAAGCCAGCAGCAGCCCCATGCACCGGTACAAGTAGCCGGAAAACCCCGGAAAAAAGAGGAAGCCTCACAGCAAGCGGAAAAGAAACCGCGTACCCGTAAACCGTCCATCACACCTAAAATGTAAGAAAAATGGCAACCTATATTTCTGATGATCCCAAACTATTGGACGAGCTTTTCAGGAAAGACGGTGAAGGCCAGCTCCTTGTCGGTTATGAAACCGGCAAGGAGAAACCCCATGCAGAATCCTCCTATATGCTTTATCCTGCCAATCCCGACAGGCAAGACCCTGTCTATACGTTTATGGCCTTGTTCAGCCAACAATCGATAAAAGCCAAATACTCCGCCTTCGTACCGAATACCCGTCTGGAAATCTATTCATTCCCGAAGATGACGGATGTACCGGCTATCTCCGGAGATATTTCCAAAAAGGAATATATCAATCAGGTATTACTACCCTATATCCGGGAAAAGGGACTGGCTCCTCTAATAAGTACCAATCTGAGAAATGTCCTGTTTGCGCAGTCACGCAGCGATATCCTCATGATATCGGGAGAACTTCCGAAACTGACCACACAGCAGTTGGACGAGCTGGTCCATTTTCATCAGAAGCAGGATGAGCTGGCTGCCAGGTATGATTATAATCCGGTTTACAAATTACCGCTGCATGCTGTGGAAACGTCCAAAGGAATCTTGTTTTTCAGTGATACCAAAATGGGACGGGAGGGATTGAAGAGCTTTTACCAACAGTTATCCGGCAATTATTTCTGGGTTCATGGCGAACCCGGTCCTGTCAGGCAATACAACGTCAACTGCCTGTCCGACGATATCTGTCCTTTGGTGGATGCCTGCTACCGGAAGAATCCCCAAAGCGGAAAAGGGGAATATGATTTTGATAATGCTGTATTCTCAAAAGAGGCTTTCCGTGACAGGAAACAGTGGAAACTGGCGTTTGAAACGGACATGGAGCCGAGCGCTTCTGAATTTCTCCGCCTGAATGAATTTGCCGGATGTCCTGCGAGCCGTAACAATGCGGATATCAGCAAACTGTTGTATCTGATGGAGAACGGATTCAAGCGGGATATAATAAATGATCCCGATTTCGGATACCGGAATGTCTTTCAGGAGTATGTCACCCGGATAGACGACTGTATCAACGGACAGTCCTCGGGGCCAGATTTGTCAGATGTGCTGGATGACATGCGTTGGAAAGCGAAGAATATCCTTCTGACGGATTTCGATGTCCGTGGACACCGTACATTGGAAAGGACACTGAATGACAGGAGCGTCCCGTTTCTCATCAATGGAACCGATGCCGGCGAAGCCATGAGGCAAGCCTTGCTGGAAGGAAAGTGGATCTACTGTCCCCAAATATCCAAGTCAATGCCAGATTTACATTTCCTCCATGCCGAAAAGACATGCAACCGGGTAATGGCATATACCAAATCTCCCGTAAACAAGACCGTGTATCAGGAGAAAAACGGCAAAATCATTCCATATGTACCGGCTTTGAAAAAGGTATCGAAAACGAAAAGGAACAATTCCCTCAAAATGTAATGATATGAAGCAACCTGAACAATCCTATACAGCCATAGAGACAGCCCATGGCTTTGTGTTCTTTACTGATACGACGGAAGGACAGAAAAACAGGCAGGACTTTCTGCAATTTATGGCAGACCATTACTTCGATCCCCATTTCAATCTTGGTCCGGTAAATGTTTACCGGGCAGAAGGAGTCCTAAAGGATGGATCCTATGTCAATCCGGGTGAAGGCCTGTACCCGGAATATGCTTACCTGCAGATGGATAAGACACCGGAAATGGAGCTGGTCTACCGGAATGAGATGAAGCCGACCTGGGAGGATTTCGGTAGTTTCTGCCACAATATGCATTGTACCAGCAGCCATCGCAACCGTAATATCGCTGATATTTTGGAGGAAATAGAAAGCAAGGACCGTAAATTACTGGAGCTTTCCAAACAAGGTACAGCATCGGATATCCGGCAGCAGATAGAAGAAACCGGCCAGGATAAAGCCTTGCTGGACAAACTCCTCAAGCAGTATTACGATGTGCGTGGACACCGGACTGTTGGGAACATCCTCCGCGACCCGATGGAATGTGTCACCGTAGACGGTGTCCGGCTCTTTACCCCTCACCGGCAAGTATTGGCGGCAGGGCACGGACTCTTCCTGCCGGGAGAGGCAAAAAGCAACCCGTCCCATGCCTATGCATGGATAAACGGGGATTTCACCCGGATCGTATTTTCTAAGGATCCTCCTGCGAACAAACAGGTGTTCAAAGTGAAAACAGTCATCGAAAAGGCTTTGAATAAAAAGCAGGACGTGAAAAAGAAAAGAAATACCCACCCTAAATTGTAGAAATATGGACAAGAGAAACCAAATGGAAAATCCTTTTTTCGATCCCGACAAGCCGGGAAGTATTTTTGTCGGTATGGACCGTTACCATCAGTACTCTCCCCACCAGCCCCGAAATGCCCTCACATTCATTCAGAAAGGAGATGCGGACAGCCTGTTCCGCAAATTCCTGATTGACAATATCAAGGAAGCGGAGTGCTGCCCCTATATTCCGGATACGGAACTGCTCCGGTTTGACCTGGCGAACATGAGGCAGGTTCCACCGGTAGATACCCATACCCCTTTCGAGGAATATATCAGCAAGGAACTGCTGCCGTATTTTCAAGAACACTGCATTCCCCCTGCCAAACGCATTTCCCTGCGTGATGCGGTCTATACCTATAAATACAAGAATGAACCGGACGGCGGCATATTGAAGAAGTATCTCATGCAGGAACCCGCATACTTGGAGTTTCGATTACAGCAACAGGAAAAAAGGACATTGTACCGGTGCCAGCCGCGGTACACATTCCCCTTAAAAGTGGTGGAGAATGACTTCGGATACCTTATCTTTTCCGGTAACGAGATCGGCAGGAACGGATTCAGGGAGTGCATCCGGTACATCACGGACCATTACTTCGACCCGCACTACGATACCGGCCATCTGGCCGTCTACGACAGTACGTTCATGGACAAGAACCTGGTTCCTCTCATAGATGCCGCTTACAAGCCGTGCAAACCGATGGAACTGGATTATTCCTTCGATTTTTATCCGGCATCCTATATCGGTCTTGACGAACTGCCCAAAGAATTCATCGACAGTTTAAAACCGGTATGCTACCATTCGATGGAAGCGACAGCCGGGGATTTTATAAAATTCGCCACCGACTGGCATTTCAATAAGGATACGCAGGTTTCCATCAGCCGGGAGAACCATGACATTTACCGGCTGCTGACCGTCATGCGTAACGGTTATATGAATATTCATGAACAACCGTTTACCTATTTCAATGAACTGCTGCCGTATGCCAAGGAATTTGAAAAAGTCACGCAGGTTAAATCTGCCGGCGAATTCGATACGGGAAAGTTCAAGCGGTTGTCTACGGAAATCCGGAAGGCTGCCGATGGAATTTTGAAAAGGGATTTCGATGTGAGAGGGCACCGTTCCCTTGAGAATATGTTGAATGACTCCACCGTTACCTTCACCGTCGGAAGCCGAAAACTGAATGAAGTTCAAAAGACGGCACTGGCTTCGGGATACGCACTGTATCTCCCGGAAAACAACAAGGAGGCGACAAGGCATCTCCTTTTTTGCAAGGCCGACTTTGAGCAGGGCAGAATTGAGGGTTCCTCCAAGCCCTTCGGCGTCAGGACATACGTGATAAAGGACGGACTGCTCTGTCCGCTGCCGGAAGAGAAGAATACCGTTAAAAAGACTGAGAATAAGAACAGACATAACAATAACCGTTTAAAATAAAGCGATATGATACCTAAAAGTCAGATGTACCTCGGAGCGCGGATTGTAGAGAACGATCCGGAAGAGGAAACTCCCGTTGTTCCCTATAAAGGAACAGTAACAGCCATTGAAGAAACCGGAAAAGGGGAACTGGATTACTTTGTCTATATCCGGCTGGATGATGAGTCCATGAAACAAAAAAGAATCTCCCTTTGCTGCCCGGACAAGATCATGACCTGTTTTCCATGGACTATAGACCTGGAAGAAAAACAGAAAATGGAGCAGAAAATGAAGAATAAAAAAGTTCCCGACCCGTCGAAACGGCATAGACTATCTTAATCAACCATTCATCTAAACCATAAAATAATATGAGTACATACATTGGTTTCAATTTGAACAGCAACAGGCAGATTGAACATTTCCAGACCATAGAGAATCGTTATGGCATCAATTCAGATGGCGGCAAATTTCTTTTCGGGCAGGCAGAACTGGCCTTGAAAGGCTCCTACATTCCTAAGGAAGAAGTCTATTTAATACCATATCAGGGTGCTGTACAACCGGGGAACATTGAAAGGTTCATCAAGGACATGACCCATAACGGAGGACTGTCTTGTGCAACTCATTTCCCATTGCGGGATATCGCCTTCGTTTACGAGAATACATCTCCTTATGGCATCCATAATGTGGATAGCATCCAGAGAATGCTTCAAAAGGCCAAAGACAATCCCCTGCTGAAAAAACAACTGAACGCTTACCGCGCATTCCATCAAGAAAAGGAAAAAGATATCTACAACAGGGTGATTACTGCAATAAATACGAACCAGGGAGTCCTGATGTTCAATGATACCGGCAGGGGGATACAGTGTGCGCAGAAATACCTGCAGCATATTGGCGATAATTTCTTCTCGCCGGTTTACAGGGATGCGGATAAACTGCAAATATATTATTTCAGCACTTCCAATATCAATCTGATCAAAGAGGCGTCAAAGTGTTCGAACATGTTTGAACATGGCTTAAAAAAGATATACCTTCCCCAAAAGGCTCATTTCCTGGATTCAAATATGATAGCCAACTATACCCCGGCGGTAGAATGCAGCATGGCTCCCTCTTTGGAATGTTATAACCAACTGGCCGAAAAGTTGAATCTGGGCAAGAGCCAGAAGAATTATAACATAGGCGTACTCGACCGGATCTGCAAGACCGGGCAAATCGGGAATTTGGAAAAAGACAGCCGGTTCAACCATCAAAACAGCTTTGTCTCCCTGGATGAACGGATCAGGCTGTCTTATGTGGGGAAGCAGGATGGCACACTGCTGAAAAATGCACTTGAACGGACCATCAAGGATACGGCAAAGAGAATCCTACAGACGGACTATGCGGTACGGGGCTATGAACCGCCCAAACAGGAAAAGAAAAAGAGTAGAAGTATCACCATGTAACTATTTTAAATTTCAATCGTATGCAAAAGCAAGAGATTTCAAACATTATGATTTTCTTTGTTACCCAGGACTTGGAAGGGCAACCCCGACAACTGGAGATGCACCTGATGCCGGAGAAAGAAGTATCGATGATGAATCAACGATTCACCGAATACCTCCAGCGGCAAAGGGAAATGTACAAGCCGTCCCTTGTCCAAAGCCACTTGCCGGATCTTTATCTGTGCCGCTACCAGTTTCCGGCAGGAGTAAGCTACCCGGATATCCGGCTCTTTGACAAGGATAACAGCTTGGTACAAAAATTCATCACCCGGAACGGAGGAAGCATGCAGGGCAATGTCTCATTGCGCGGACTGGAATACCTGCATTCTCACGATGAAGAAAAAAGCCTGCCCATGCTGGTAGCCAGCGGACTTGCCGACCACCTGCTTGTACAGCCGGAAGCCAAACGGTTCGCGCTGGCACAGGATACTCTCCACGACGATCCGTCGGAAACCCTGACCGCCGTGGAAACCGCCAAAGGAGTGCTTCTGTTCGAATATTCCGGCTTTGGAAAGACATGCTGCCATGCCTATATGCAACATCTGGCCGACCGTTTCTTCATTACGGACGAAGAGAAACCGGAGTTTGTCAACCTGTACAAGCTGACCCGTCCGGACGCAGAAGTGGTAAAGGCATTCCAAGCATCTCCCAATGCCTTCTCCTTATATACAAACTCTTTTCTGCCGGAGAAAGCACAATATCTGGATGCGACTATCCTGCGGAATGCCCGGCTGGACAGGAGCCACCGCATAGAACCGACATTCGATGCCTATGACAAGTTTGCTTCCTCCTATAACGTGCTCCCCAGTATTGCCAATGCCCAGATACTCCGGTTACTATCCTTACAGGAAACCGCAGGAATCTATGGGATAGACTATACAACCAGAAGGATTCCGTTCATACACAAGAATTCTTTCAACTCCCAGTTCAATGCGCTGCAGAATATTCCGGCTGAAAATAAAGGCGGACAGGAGAAGGTCAAATCACAGATCCGGGATCAGGCGGCCTATATCCTGAAACGTGATTACGGGCTTATCCCGGACAGCCTGCAAAACAAAGAGATAGACCCCATCATTTCCCTCCAGACTCCCAAAGGAGCCGTCTACCTGCCCGCCACGGATGAAGGAGCCATCTATAAACAGTGTTACCTGCAATATCTGGCTGACCGTTTCTTCACTCCGGAAGTACAGGCTCTGGGACGAATCAGAGAATTCTATATTTCCTGCCCGAACCATAGCACGGAGCATTACATGCAGAAGCATCTGGACCTTTTCCGGTCCAATCCTTTCTACGGGCAGCTGGCGAAAATGCCATTGTATCCGATAGAGCAATCCGAGCTGTTGAAGAAAGGCGGCTATCCCATAGAGCCGACATACCATGCATTCAAACAGTTTACGGAAGATTACCGGCTTTCGGTAACGCCGGAGAATGCCGAGATATTCACCCTGCTCTTTATACGGGAATACGGATTACCGGCTGATTTCAATACTAATGAAAGCTATAAGGAGTTCACCCACAAAGGAAATTTTAAACCGCTGGATCAAGAAATGTCCGAACTGCAATCCAAAAAGGGATATAGTGAAAAGGCATTCTACAATATTCAAAACAGGCAGCAGCAACTCGCGGACAAGATACTTGGCCTGAGATACAGACTGACCTGTCCTCCGTTGCAACTGACCGGACCGGCGGCTTCGGAAAAGAGAAAGACGGCTTCCCGTCAGAACAAGTCACATAATCCCCGCATCTAAAACTGATTATCATGCCTGCATGGATGGAAAAAATAAAAGATACATTCACCGCTAAAGCGGATTTAAAGAGCCTGTTTATTGTGTTACAGCCGGATAATCAAGTCTCGACTGTCATGGTCGTGTCGTATGTTCCGACGGATAAGGACTCTTTTCAGGTATTTATGGATCTGACCGCCCGGATTGCTATGGATCAGAAAACCATACCGGATAACTTATTGCTGCATTTTGAGGGAATACCTGCTAAAGATATTCCTTTCACCAGCGAACTACCGGCGAAAGACAGTGAGAAAGCCCTCAGTTTCATCGCCTCTTACGGAGGCATCACTGAAAACAACTCCGTACCTTTACGGAAAGCGGCTTATTTGAGAGCATGCCAAAGGGAACTGACGGCAGAGAATATCCGGGATCTGGACTACTCACCAGCTTATAAGTGCTTTATTGCACACGAAGATGCGATGGAGAAGATTGCGGCAGGAAAGCAAGCCAAACAGTTCTACACCATAGCTGAAACGGAACAAGGTGTCCGCGTATTCAATGACGGACTTTCCGGGACTATAAAGTTTCGGGATTACCTGCAATCGACAGCGGACAATTTCTACTCAAGCTCTTTGCAGGATGTGGAGTCATTGAATATTTACCGGATAGAAACCGTCTCCCGCCGGATGCTGGAACTCTCCAACGGGAATCAGACCACCATGCCGCAGGCCGGGATGGAAATTCTGGCGAATTACAAGCCGTCCGTCACTTTCGACATGCATCCTACGGGAGAAAATCTCAACCGGTTTGTCACAGCCGGCGCATTGGAACTCTCTATCCGTAACCGGAACATTATGACACTTCAGGACATAGCAGCCAGAGGATACGCCCATTTACCGGCAGACGAATCGTTTGCCTATAAAAAGGATTTCTTGTTTGTGGAGAAAGGTATCCGTGAGATTACCCGGCAAAAGGAATTGTACCGGGATTATCCTTTCCGGCAGAAGATGGATGAATTACAAAATGCTGCCAGGTCATTGGCGCAAACACTGTTAAACAGGGATGGAGTCCGGAAGAACTATCATCGGGTAAGCCCGCCTGTTGTTGTTTCTAAGAAAGGAGAAGCTCAAACAGCCGAAAAACCGCAAGACAAGCCCGGACTGTCCTGTGGCAATGAAAAGAAAAAGGTCAAGACAAAAACCGCTTCCGTTAAAAAGCAGGCGAAGCCCAAATTATAATGCATATGGAACTGATAAATAATACATTCATTCCCGAAAAAGAGATACCACGTAGCCGCAGGGCTGCCGGAAGGAAAGCATTCCTGCAAACTTTCAGAAACCTGTTTACCAGCCGGAATCATTTCAGGAGATTCATGGATACTTACCGTTTCAACACGATCCGCTGGAGCGCGTCCAACCTCCACGAACCCTCATGGGGAAAACGGATCGGATTATTCTTTCGTACCAAAAATCCAATCGCTATCCTCCGGGATGATTACCGGAGCAATCGCAGTAATCTGTTGAATAAATGGGAAACGTCCAGCCTGAACCGTATCCAGATGGAACTGGTCCGAATGGGTAGTATGCCTATTCAGAATAAGGACAGACATACTTTCAAAGCTCTGAACAGCATTGAAAAGAAAATCAAACAACTGCAGGAATATGAAGGATGTCCCGATATGAGCCATGAAAAGCAGCTTCTGGCAACATACAAGTACATTCTTTCTTCTCCTTTTGACCGGAAGTTCGGAGGATTGCCACCCGATGAGATTTGTGGGATGCTTCAGCAGAACGGACTGTCTGAATCAAACCTTCCTTACCAAAATTACGAAGGAATCCTCCAGGGCCGTGAAACAGTCATGTACGAACTGGCAACCGGAAAGAACGGGGAGAAATACCTCCAACCGGCAGATCAGGTGAAACTGAATGCGGGAATGTCAGGAATCTCAATGGATTTAATCAGCCGTTTTCCGGCAAAGGAAATACCCCTGCCGAATCTGACGGAAAGCATACAAGTATCGGAAAAGAAAGAGAAGCTCTCCATTCCCAAAGAACCGAAGAAAAGGGTACGGAAAGAAAAATCAAAGGTCAAGAGTGTAAAAATTAAATAGTCATTCATATTAAAAAAGAAAGTAACATGAAAACAATTTGTATTTGTGAGAAGCCCTCGGTGGCACGCAGCATTGCCCGGGTCCTGGGCGTAACGGAGAAACAGGAAGGATACTTGAGTGGGAACGGATATGCCGTCACATGAACTTACGGCCATCTGTTGGCATTGGCCCTGCCTCAAGACTACGGCATTGTCCATGTGGAAAAGGAGATGCTGCCTATTATTCCCGACCCGTTCAAACTGGTTGTCCGTCAGATTAAAACCGAAGATGGATACAAGGCTGATCCGACGGCTCTGAAACAATTGGAAGTAATCCGTAAACTGTTGGGTCAGGCTGATCAAGTGATATCCTGTACTGATGCAGGGCGGGAAGGAGAGTTAATTATGAGATATGTGCTTGAATATCTGGGATATCATAAGGAAACCAAACGCTTGTGGATATCTTCCATGACAGAAAAATCGATACGGGAAGGATTTGATAGCCTCAAATCAAGTAAGGAGTTTGACAACCTGTACCGTGCCGCTAAAGCCAGGAGAGAATCAGATTGGGTCGTCGGTATGAATGCCAGCCTGTCTTTGAGCATGGCTGCAGGCAAGAGTAACTATTCTCTGGGAAGAGTACAGACACCGGCACTTGGCATGATTTGCCGTCGATATCTGGACAACAGGGATTTTATAGCCAAACCCTATTATCTGCTACAGCTACGGACAACGAAAGCAGGGAAAGAACTCGTCTTAACCTGTACCGGGAAATATGATACACCGGAAAAACTCGATGTGGACCGTAAAAAAGTGTATGAAGAGACGACAGCCAAAGTGGTGCAAGTGGAGAAGAAAGAGGTTCCAGAAGAAGCTCCGCTACTTTATGACCTGACCGCCCTGCAACGAAGTGCCAATACCAAACTCGGACTGACCGCAGAACAGACGCTGAACATTGCTCAAAAATTATATGAAGGAGGCTACATTTCGTATCCCCGTACCGGATGTAGCTATATCACAGAAGACATCTTCGAACAAGTCCCTTCCCTCATCGGCCTGCTTAAGCAACATCCCCGTTTCACATGGCATGCGGAAAACCTCTGTAACCAGCCTTTAAACCGGCACTGTGTGGACGATAGCAAGATGACGGACCATCATGCGTTAATCATTACGGAGAACTATCCCCAGAGGCTTTCCCTTGACGAGCAGAATATCTATTCCATGATCGCGGGACGCATGTTGGAGGCTTTCTCCGGCAAATGCCTGAAAGAAACGGTATCCGTACAAGCGGACTGTAACGGCGTTCTTTTCGGGATAAAAGGAAGCCAAATCAAAGTTCCGGGGTGGAGAGGCATCTATAACGAACCCAGTGAGAAAGAAGAAGGAAGTCTTCTGCCCGAATTTCAGGAAGACGAAATATTGCCCGTGCTCGGTATTGATACATTGGTCAAGAAAACCAAACCGCAGCCCATATTCACTGAGGCAAGCCTGCTTGCTGCGATGGAAGGTTGTGGCAGAACATTGGACGATGAAAAGGAAAAAGAGGCAATGGAGGATTCCGGCTTGGGTACACCGGCTACACGTGCCGGAATCATCGAACTGCTCATTGCCAGACACTACGTGGAAAGAAACGGACGGTCACTGATTCCCACTCCCAAAGGACTGGAAGTATATGATATTGTAAAAGAGAAGATGATCGCCAACGTGAGCATGACCGGAGGGTGGGAATGCGCCTTGCATGAAATCGAAACCGGCAAAGTTTCCACGGAAACATTTACTCAGAGCATCAATTCCTATACCCAACAAATCACCTCGGAACTGCTTGCCCTGAAACTTAACCATCCGGACTTGCCACATTGTAACTGCCCCAAATGCGGAGCAGAAACGATTATCGTCTTTAACAAGGTCGCCAAATGCAGCGATCCCAATTGTGGGTTCCTGTTATTTAGAACGTTCAACGGCAGGGAACTGACGGATAATCAGATGCTCCTGCTGCTATCGGGGAAACGTACCGGATATCTGAAGTTTACCAGCAAGAAAGGAAAGAAGTATGAGGCATCACTCGAGCTGGATGACAATTACAGGATTGAGATGACTTTCAAGGATAATAAACCTAAAAAATAAAGAAGCGACTTATGAAAAAAGAAATGGAAGAGATACCGGATGAACTGAATCCGGACTTAATGCTGAATACGATTGCTTCCGAACTGCTGATCAAGATAGCCAAAGGGGAGATTGATATCCAGAAGCTGGTCAGGAAACAACTCTCGGACAGGGGAATCGATGACCAACGGAACTGGATAGGACCGGACAAGGCAAGAAAATATTGGGAGAAATATAAGATGCCTGTCTAAACCAAGTCAGTCAGGATAAGAAGATAATTGCAGGTTATTCAATCCGTTTGTAGGCCAGCCTGCAAATACCGGATCTGAAACATTTGTTCCCGGTCATTTCCCATGAGGAAGGACCGGGAATTTCTGTAAACAGACGTATGCCGTCCCCTTGGATATACGGTGCGACAAAAAGGATGATTTCATCCACCAACCAGTATCTGAACATGCTGCTTATAACGGAAATTGTATCCGGAGCCGCTTCTATGAAATAAATATCTTCATTTTTCTTTTTCCATTGTGTCAATGAGATGAAAGATACATCCGGCCCGAGAGTCTGTGTAGCACGTTCCCGTATTTTGGTGAGGCCATATTTGTTCGGATTATCCCACAAAGGGGAAGAAACAGTCCTGTCGAAGAGGTATCCGTCAAGAGTAGTGATTGCAAGTAATTGGAGTTTTGCCATAAGTATAATATTTAACCTATAAATATTATTCGGCAGAAGTATTTGAGAAAGCGTGGCCTTACCCAACTCCAAGACGGAGGTTCTGGTAAACCTATGAATAGTAGCTGTGTAAGCCACGCTATGACAAAGCATAGCATAAGCAATACACAAAAAGCCTCTATTCATTGAAATTTACCAGATTTATATAGTATAGATTGAAGGAGAAAACAAAAACTAATCAAGTGAAAATAAACAATCTGTATAATAAGTAATTACGCTGTATCTACATCTTCTCTTGTTTTACTTGATTATTGTTGTTTGGTTCTTTTTCGGTACATTTTTGTTTCTTATTTGTTCCTTAATTCGGATTATTCTTTCTACCTTTGTGGCAGGAATAACGAGTAAAGCAAGGAGGAACTATGCCACGAGTAAAGAAGCCCGCAAAAGTCAAAGAACCTATCCGTCTTCGGATGAAAGAGTTGGCCAATGGAAACAAAAGTCTGTATTTGGATATCTATCGGGACGGCAAACGGACGTATGAGTATCTGAAGATGTATCTTATCCCCGAAACGGATAACAATGCCCGTGTGCGGAATCAAACGACTATGGCCGCAGCCAATGCCATCAAATCGAAACGAATCATTCAACTTACCAACGGCGAAGCGGGTATCGAAACCCGTGAAAAGGTTTTTCTTCTGGACTGGATGGAAACCTACAAAGAGAATCAGGCGAAGCGAGGAAAGAAAGATGGAAACCAAATCCAAGTTACTATCCGCATCTTGAAAAATTATGCCGGAGAACGGGTAACGATGGATCAAATCGACAAGGCGTTTTGTCAAGAGTATATCGACTATCTATTGACTGAATATCGACCGAAGGGCAAACAAGTATCTAATTTTACGCTACACACCTATTACCGCATTCTGAACGGAGCTTTGAATGCAGCCGTGCGAGCGGAAATTATAAAAGTCAATCCTTTTACGAAGATCAACAATTCGGATAAAATCCGTCTGCCGGAGAGCAAGCGGTCGTATATGACCATTGAAGAGGTGCGGGCATTGATTGCTGCTCCGATGAAAAACGAAGCCGTAAAACAGGCTTATTTGTTCTCCTGCTTCTGCGGACTGCGGATAAGCGATATCATCAGTTTAAAGTGGAAAGATGTCTTTGTTGATAGGGGACAATATCGTTTGGCTGTATCTATGCAAAAGACCAAAGAGCCGATTTATCTGCCGCTTTCCCCCGAAGCCTTGAAGTGGATGCCGGAACGTGGAGAGAAGACATCGGAAGATCATGTATTCGATTTGCCGAGCCCAACGATGATAAACACGCTTCTCAAACCTTGGGCGAAAGCGGCTGGAATAGATAAGCGGTTTTCATTTCACACGAGCCGCCACACGTTCGCGACAATGATGCTGACGCTCGGAGCAGACCTCTACACCACTTCGAAATTACTCGGCCATGCTGATGTGAAAATGACGCAAGTCTACGCCAAAATCATCAATCAGAAAAAGGACGATGCGGTCAATTTAGTAAACGGATTATTCGACTAAAGCAACTGCCGAATTTTCTGGTTTCCCGATGTTTTTTTTGCAGGTGTAGTTTATTCCCGCGCGGGTATATATAATTCTGTTTAGTTTAGTATTTCTCTATATATAGGGCAAGAAAACTAAAGTAAACCGTTTCATGCAAACAACTGAAAAGAAATGCGGTTGAACTTTGATGACCGAAATCGTACTCTAAAACAGGATTCTTACACTCGAATGCCGGTAGCATTATCGACAAGGAAAAGGTCGTAATTCGACCGCTGAGAAATGAACGGATTATGTCGGAGAAGCAAATCCGTTCTTAACCCGCGAGAAACAATTATTGGTAACAATTTTTTCAGCTCCCTTTTGTCGGTTAAAACCTATTCGCGAATTGAGGTCTAAAATCTTCCGACCGGGAAAGGCTGTTTATCCATTTGACTGCCATTCTATAATCCGTCATATATCGGATAATCCCACCGCCTCTGCTTGCAGATTGTATGGCAGCCTACCCGACGCCGTAAGGCGGTTGGGGTATTAGGCTCCCCCGAAAGATATTTCGTGGCACACGGGCAAGCCCAAACGAAAACGGCTGTGGCAAATGCTTAATACCTAATTATGAGGTCAGAGATAGAGAATATTCCAAAGAAAATGCCGTAAATAATATCACCGCAATAGTATAAAATAATTATACGCCAAATTTCCAATCGAAACAAAGCCAAATTTCCAAATGATTTTGCGTCAAATTTCCAAATATATTTTTGAAATTGATTTGGAATACAAAGAAATAAGCTATCTTTGCAGAAAAATACGGTGTATGGAATATAAGAATCGAATAGCGGATCAACTTCTGCGTGATAAATTAGAGGCGATGGGTGCTGTATTGATAGAGGGACCTAAAGCTTGTGGTAAAACGACCACGGCTGAACAACAGGCCAAAAGTGTTATCTATATGGATGACCCTACTAAGCAACAGCAATATAGGCAAATGGCTCAAACCAATATTAGTTTTTTGCTCGAAGGGGAAACTCCTCGTTTGATTGACGAATGGCAGGAAGTTCCTCAATTTTGGGATGCTATTCGGTTTGAAGTAGATCACCGAGATGAAGACGGGCAGTTTATGCTTACAGGTTCTGCTGTACCTGTCGAAGCTAAGGAAATTCACCACACAGGTACTGGAAGATATGGATGGCTCACCATGCGTCCTATGAGTTTGTGGGAATCAGGGGATTCTACAGGTGAGATAAGTCTGTCGGAACTGTTCCTTGCCCCGGATAAAATAGGAGCCTTGAATAAACTTACATTGCCAGTGCTTGCGTTTGTTGTTTGCCGTGGGGGGTGGCCTAAAACTTTGCAAAAGAAAACAGAAAAGGCGGCACTATTACAGGCAACAGAATATTATAAAGCGATAACAAATAGCGATATATCACGAGTAGACAATGTAAAACGAGATGCAGAACGGGCAAAAAGAATTATGCGTTCATATGCCAGGCATCAAGGCTCTCAAGCAAGTATCGCCACAATCCTTGCCGACATATCAACAAATGAACCAGAGGATGTCAGCGATGAAACGATAGATGCGTACCTTACCGCTTTGCGGAAAATATTTGTAATTGAGGATATGCCGGCATGGAATCCTAACTTGAGAAGTAAAACAGCGGTTCGTACATCTGATACAAGGTATTATGTTGACCCTTCGGTTGGCGTGGCAGCCCTTGGTTTAGGTCCCAATGATTTAATTAACGACCTAAATACTTTTGGGTTATTTTTTGAAACAATGTGTATTCGAGATCTTAGGGTTTATGCTGATGCCTTAGATGGTTCTGTCTATCATTATAGAGATAAGAATGGTTTGGAATGTGATGCTGTAGTACATTTGCGTAATGGTTCGTATGGTCTCATTGAAATAAAATTGGGTGGAGAGAAATTGATTGAGGATGGTGCAAAAACATTAATGGCACTCTCAAATATCATAGATACATCTCGAATGAAAGCTCCTGCTTTTTGTATGGTGCTGACAGGCGTTGGTGATTTTGCCTATAAGCGAACAGATGGAGTCTATGTTGTACCTATTGGATGTCTGAAAAATTAATTATGACACCAAATTTAAAAACGATCCAATTATGCCAACATATAAGTTTATAGATTTATTTGCAGGATTAGGAGGATTCCATTTGGCCTTAGAGCAATTGGGCTGCAAATGTGTATTTGCTAGTGAACTCCAGCAAGATTTACGCACTTTGTATGAGAGTAATTTTGGTATGAAGTGTGCTGGGGATATTAATCTTATTAATATCGAAAAGGACATTCCATCACATGATATTTTATGTGGTGGTTTTCCATGTCAACCATTTTCACAAGCAGGAAAACAACAAGGGTTTCAGGATGAGAAAGAAAGGGGCAACTTGTTTAATAAAATAATGGAAGTTCTCGAATTTCACAAGCCTGAATTTGTATTTCTTGAGAATGTTCCTAACTTGAAATCTCATGATAAAGGAAATACGTATCGTGTAATTCATGAAAAGCTATCAATGCTTTATGAGGTAAAAGAAGATATTATATCTCCCCATTATTTTGGTATTCCCCAGCATCGAACAAGAATGTATATTGTTGGTCGTTTAAAAAGTAGAGGTGGGTTGCAAACTTTTGCATTTCCAAAACATGAGGAAAGGCCTGACTGTGATATTTCTCAAATACTAATTCCTGAAGATACAGACTATATGTCTTTACGTCCAGTCACGAGAAAGCACATGGCAGCATGGCAAAAATTCTTGGATTTACTTTCTCAAAATAAGAGTACACTACCAACATTCCCTATTTGGGCAATGGAATTTGGTGCCACTTATGATTACGAGGGGGTAGCACCTTACTTTCAGAAACGGCAACAATTGTCTGGGAAAAAAGGTAAATTTGGAGAAGATATAGTTGGAAACTCAAAAGATGATTTTTTGCAACTTCTTCCCATATATTCTCAAGGAAAACCTAAAACAGGACGACAATTCCCGGATTGGAAAAAACAATTCATCAGACAGAACCGACAATTCTATCAAGATAATAAATCATGGATTGATGCATGGATTGATGAAATTAAGCAAGAAGGATTCGAAAATAGCCATCAAAAATTTGAATGGAATTGTGGTTATGAAGAACACCCTACAATATATAATAAAATTATTCAGTTCCGTCCATCTGGAATGCGTGTGAAATTGCCGACCTATTCGCCTGCATTGGTGTTAACAACAACTCAAATTCCTATAATTCCGTGGTTGATAACTCCCAATGGAGAAAAAGGTCGGTACATGACAAGAAAAGAAGGAGCCAAACTTCAATGTATGGAAGAATTGGCGGAATATCCTGATACGATTGCCAGCGCATTTAAAGCTTTTGGAAATGCGGTTAATGTAGAAGTTGTAAAACGTATTGCAATAAATTTGTTATTTGATGGAAATGAAACAAATAAATAAGGTGTCAATTGCATTAAAACCCAATGTATATAGTACATTTCGAAATTTAAACAATACCGTCTCAAATACATTGGGAGAGTATGTAGATAATGCAGTGCAAAGTTTCTTGAATCATAAAACAGAATTATTTGATTTAGAATCTAATTACAAACTTCGCATTGAGATTTCTGTTGATTGGGAGAATAGAACAATTTTAATATCTGACAATGCCGCAGGTATTGATGCTGTAAACTATCAAAGGGCTTTTGAGCCTGCGCATATTCCATTGGATGACACCGGCTTAAATGAATTTGGAATGGGTATGAAAACAGCATCTGTTTGGCTCGCAAATAAATGGTGTGTATATACAAAAGCTTTAGGAGAAGATGTTGAACGTTTTACTGAATTTGATTTACAAAAAGTAACAACAGAGGAAAAGGAAGAACTTGTTGTGATTGAGAAAAATGCTCCAGCTAATGAGCATTATACAAGAATAATATTATCTCAATTATCCACAAATGCGCCAAAACCAGGGCAAATGGAAAAGATACGCAGACACTTATCAAGTATTTACAGACAGTTCCTTAGAACTGGGAATGTTGAGATCATTGTAAATGGTCAAAGTCTTGAAGCACCAGATTATGGAATACTTTATGCCCCTTTCTATAAAACTCCTGATGGTGAAAATATTCTTTGGAGAAAAGAAATAGATTTTGAAATGG
Source organism: Bacteroides sp. AF20-13LB (assembly GCF_003603065.1). Classification (NCBI taxonomy): domain Bacteria; kingdom Pseudomonadati; phylum Bacteroidota; class Bacteroidia; order Bacteroidales; family Bacteroidaceae; genus Bacteroides; species Bacteroides sp. AF20-13LB. Next base: position 218,756 of record NZ_QTMH01000007.1, on the reverse strand, counting down.
GGGAATATAAAGCAAAAGGATTCATAGCAATACTTGATAAAATCCAAAATGGAGCAAATGGTTTAGTGTTAATGCGTCGAGGTCGAGTAATTGTTGGAGGAGGAGATGAGAGGTATTTCCCAACTGTTATATTTGGACAGTCTGGTAGTTTTAGATACAGACGTTTATTCGGAGAAATTGAATTAGAGGGTTTTGAAGTATCATTTAATAAAAATGGTTTCAGAGAAGAAGAAGATTTATATCTTTTTATGGACGCCTTAAAGGATGAATTAAAAGCGGACAATCTGAATATTCTTGGGCAAACGGATAATTATAGACAACGCGGTAAAGATCAATACACAAAAATCTCCAAAGCTATAAAAAAGGACTTGGAAAAGAAGGCAAAACCCAAACAACTATCTCGTCAAGTTAGTGAAGTGGAAGCCAAAATTAGCAACCAACAATATTTGCAGAAAAACGAAGATGTAATTATAAATGCAAAACCACTTGATAGCTATAGTGAATCTTTTCAATACAATGGGAAAAATTATATCCTCACAATGGATTTGGTAACTGAAACAGAAACTGATTCTTTGTACTCTGTAATTACTACTGACACAGAAGAAAATCTATTTCTTGATACCAAATCAATATCATGCAAAATTAATTTAGCACATCCGTTCTTTACGAGATTTGAGCATTTTAAAAAAGGACAGGACTATGCACCGATAGTTGCTATTTTTAAGGCATTGACGTTAGCTGAAATTATGGCACCAGATAAAGGCACTAAATTCGCATCAAATTTGCGTATATTATTTAATCAAAATATTTTGCAGTAGTTATGGAAATAGAAATACTCAATACTCATAAAAATGATTTTTCTCCAGTCATAGGGGAACGAACAATGGAATTATTGTCTCGTTTTGGGCAAAAATTAGATGAAGATGGCATCGATACATTGAGTTCTGAAACAATTGAAATCTTATCGCATTGTACAAACCCCTACAAAAATGAAGTGCAGTCTGTAACCAATCTAGTGGTAGGTTATGTACAAAGTGGTAAAACCATGTCTTTCACAACGCTTTCTGCACTTGCTCACGACAATGGGTTTCGTATAATTATATACTTTGCCGGAACTAAAAACAATCTTCTTTCTCAGACCACTAAACGATTAAGAAAGGATTTAATTAATGGAAGTGCAAATAGCGCATACTATAAACTTTTTGAAAATCCGACTTTAGAATATGCGCAAAGGATACGCAATGCTTTGAATATTAGTTCTAAACCAACTATTTTGATAACAGTGCTTAAACATCATAAGTATATCTCAGACTTGGCTGCAATGTTTAATTCCATGCAACTTAAACAGACATTAGGAAAAGCAGGAGTTTTAATTATTGATGATGAAGCTGATCAAGCAAGTCTGAATGGCTATGCTTACAAAAATAGTAAATCAGAAGAATGGGAAGATGATGAATATACAACTACATATAGTAGTATCATGAAATTAAAGGGGGCTTTGGCAAACCATTCCTACATACAATATACGGCAACTCCGCAAGGACCATTGTTAATAAGTATAATGGACTTACTATCACCTAAGCATCATACTGTTTTGACTCCTGGCAAAACTTATACTGGTGGCAAAACTTTTTTTTGTGATGAGCCAGGTTTAATCATAACAATTCCTGAAGGAGAAGTTTTTCATTCAAAGCACAATAACCTTGCTGATTGTCCGGATTCACTTGTAAACGCCTTACAGTTACATTTAATGGGTGTTGCTATCATAGTAAAACTTTTACAGAAAGAATCTTTTTTATCTATGATGATACATGCGGATAGAGATCAAGATGCGAGCGAGAAATTTTATAGATGGATAAAAAATATCATTGATGCATGGTCGAATATTTTAGCTAATGGAGAACAAGACCTGGGCTACCAAGAATTGAAAGATAGCTTTGCAAAATGTTATCCAGAATCTATACGGATGTATGAAGCTCACAATGAGTCAGCCCCATCCTTTGAGGATATCTGGTGCTGTATAGATGATATCATTCTTGACACCAATGTTGAATTAGTTATAAGCAGGAATAAGAGACAAGGTGAAAATAAAGAGATTGATTGGGCTAGCAGTTGTTCTCACATATTGGTTGGAGCAGATATGCTTAATCGGGGTTTTACTGTAGAGCATCTTGCAGTAACATATATGCCGAGATGTAGTGTCGGAAAATCTACCGCAGATACAATTCAACAGCGATGTCGTTTTTTTGGATATAAGCAAAATTATCTTTGGTCATGCCGTGTGTTTTTACCTTTTGAGGTAATAATTGAATACAAAGAATATGTAGAGCATGAAGAAGAAATGAGAAAATGGCTTCTCGATAATAAAAACCTTGAAGATGTTGAGCGACTACTATTAATCTCTAATAGATTAAATGCCACGCGAAAAAATATCTTATCTAAACATACTGTAACAACAAAATTGAATGGATGGCGTAAAATGAATGCGTTCCAAGCAATTGATGAAAATACCACATTTGTAAACCGCTTCCTTGCAGATGTAGAATTGAAATTGTTTGAGAATTATGGTACGGACGATCGAAATCATGGATATGTCAAGCTTCCAATTCAGAGAATCATTGAATTTTTAACAGAGTTTAAATTTCAGAATATGCCTGATGCTGCAAGAAAAGAGGCAACTTTAAGATATATAAAATACTTAAGTACCAAAAAACAAGGAGCATTAGAGTACGCATATATCATACAAATGGCATATAGAGGAATACCCCGCGAACGTGCTTTTGATATTGATACATTTAGAATAAATAATTTGCATTCTGGACGTTCGATGTCCGGTAGTACCGTATATCCTGGTGATGCGAATATAAAATTTGAAGACTCAATTTGTATTCAGATTCATCATGTAAAACTAAAATGCAATTCTACTCAATGGGCGGGACGAACGGCTTATACTTTGGCGATATATTATCCGGAAGAATTCGCAATCAATTATGTAGAAACAGAAGAATAATATGAAAGTATCACTTCATTCCATATTTAGTAAACTACAAACAAAAATTTTGACGGAGCATAATTGTTATGCTGCTGATAATATTCCTTTTTCTGATACGCATAAAATAGGCATATCTTATGAGGGGTTTCCAATCTTTTTTATTGCTAGTTCGAATATTAGTTCGCTTTCGAACATAAAATTGGATTTAATCTCTATTCAATTCAATCAATTATGTAGATTGAAATTGTCAAATACGGATAAACCGATAGAGAATTACTATACAATAGTTGCATTGCAAACAGAGAATGTCGATTATATCAATTATTTCATAGATGTAGTAGAAATTGTATTAAGTAAATTAGGCAATTATCCTACTCAAAAACAACTGCATGATGAAATACAAAAATTGGTTGATTTATTTCGATGCTTTAATTTACCTCCACAAAAAACAATTCAAGGCTTATGGGCGGAGTTGTTTGTTATATCTATAGCCAGTAATCCGGAATATTTATTAAAAGCATGGCATTCTTCATTAAATGATGTATATGATTTTAATGATGGAATAGATAAAATAGAGGTAAAAAGCACATCTAAATCTCATAGAATACATAAATTTTCGTATGATCAATTATCTCCCACTGAAAACACCAATTTGATTATATCTTCGATCTTTGTTATTCAATCTGGAATAGGAAAAAATATCTTTGATTTAAAAGAGGACATAGAGACTCAAATTTGTTCATTGGAATTGCGGTATAAGTTAAATGAAATTATATTTCGAACATTAGGTTCTGAATTTGAAAAGGTATATGATGTTTATTTTGATTATCAACAGGCAGTAGATTCCTATAAACTGATTCCTGCTATATATATACCGTCATTGAATAGTGAAAGTATTCCGAATGAAATTACTAATATCCATTTCGATTGTGATTTATCACAAATTGATGTTCCGGATAATATTGCTGCAATATACCCACATAGTAAACTATTTTCAAGTTTATAGCGTATGATGAATGAGAAAGTTCTACCAGAAACATTGCTTCAGCTAATGTTGAATGTACTTGCAAAAGCAGACAGTTTTCAATATATAAGCGGAATACAACCCTTTTTAATGTCGTTAAAAGGGAGGAAATATTATGTGTATGTAAAAAATCTTTCTTCTGCATATTTTAAAGATAGACCTGATACGACACGAGCTCAACTACCAATAAAAGATGAATTCTCAGAAATAAAGGAATCTGCCTATCCTTTCATTTTCTTGGGCTATGATAGAATAAATGACGTTTTAGTATGTTGGAATTTTCATATTGCTAAAAAACGATTAAATGAAAGAAAGAGCGTGTCGTTTTATTCACGAACATTTTTTCAAGAAGAAGTTTCTCCAGGCGAATTATTGCGTAAGCGATTGAAAAATGATGATGAACCAGTCTTTTTTAAGCGTAAGGACTTATTGATGTTTTTTGAGAATATAGATTCATTTTTCGAAAATTCATCTCCTAAGGCACAAGTGATAACTCATACTCCATCTATCGAGAATGGTAAGATTACAACTATTTCAGATGTCAAGTTACTAGAGAAGCTAAGACCCCTTTTAGCTATAGATACACCCCATACCTTGGAAGCAATAAAAGTTGTGCAAGCGCATTATGGAGATAGTCCTGAAATGAAGTTTCGAGACTGGGCTAATTTGGTTAAAGCAGTAAAATTTGACCAAGAAAAAACAATAGATACGGTTAATTGCGAATTAATTAGATTACCTTCCACAAAGCAGTAGAAGTAACTTTATAAGGAATAAAATGGGGCAAACAAACCTGTATTCATTTCTATCCGATAAATTATGATATTATTGCATCGAAAAGAGAAAAACACATGGTGAAAATTTCTTCTCTTTTGGCTGTGCATATGTGTAGGATAGAATGTGGAAATCCATTGAAAATTCAGTTTAGTTTAGTCTATTAGCCTATATATATGCTAAATCAAAGTAAACTAAATATAGGTAGGCATATTTGCCTTTTCATATATGCCTATGATTTGATAGAAGTACTTACTTTTGCGTGGTGCAAAAAACAATGAGCGTATACCCTTAAGATGTACATTTGCCTATTTTCTCTTTTGGCTGCAAAATTCTCTATAGCTAGCCAAACGATATTCTTGAGGAAGGGGTAAGTCGTGGGGAGAGTAACTTTGAGAAACACTTTGTGTGCAACCAAATGCAAGGAATAAAATCAAGTGAAAAGTAAAAACCGAAGAATATCCTAAAATACCGATTTTGTTTCTATTCTGTTTCTTTTGCAAGGTGCTATGACTGCTATTTTATTGGTGTACAACAAAATAAATACAAGTAAAATAACATTTACCAGATTTCCGTCTTGAGACATTCTGCGAATGTTATGTCTATATCTAATTGGAAGGCTATTGCCTGCCATTTAAATCTATATTTCGTTCCAAAGATACTCATATTTCTGATTTCTCCGAAGAAATCCATATCATAAAGAAATGTGGCAGGGCAAAAAAGGAAAAAAGATGAAAGAGTTACCATTTGTATAAGGGATGTCGGATTTCACGACTCCCCCGTTAAATAAAAAGTATAAGAAAAGCTACGCTGACAAAAAATGACTATTAATGACTATTAACGACACTGGAAACTAAACGATTGATTTATAGTAATATTCCCTTTATCTTGCACCCAATTTCATTATTCACAATTTAATTTATAAATCATGGAACTGACAATTATCGAAACAAGTGCTTATCAGGACTTGAAGAAACAACTAAGTATGCTGTCCGTGCAAATGATGGACTTTCAAAAGAAAATAGCCCCCGTAACACCGGACAAGTGACTGGATGCGCAGGATGTGTGCCTGGCTCTCAATATTTCCAAAAGGGCACTGCAGACTTACCGGGATAACGGGCTGATTCCTTATTCTAATATCGGTGGAAAATTCTTTTATAAAGAAGTGGACATCCAGCAAATTCTGGAGGAAGGACTAATCAAAAAAAGAAAATAAAGAGTATGGCAGACATTATCACTAAAGATTCGGAAGAGTTCAAGGAACTTACCGGATGGATCAAACGGACAGGAAAAAATCTGGAGGCTGCTGCGGCACGGATACGTCCGACGATTGCAGACGAACATTATCTGAGTGGAGATGAGGTATGCCGGATGCTTCATGTTTCCAAGCGTACATTACAAACACTACGGGATGAAAAGGCAATACCTTATACCTCAATTACCTCTGTCGGGGGTAAACTGCTCTATCCGGAAAGCGGGCTATACGAGGTACTAAAAAAGAACTATAAAGATTTCAGGCGTTACTTGAAATAAGCAACCTGCCTGAATACGAAAAACACCCTTCAACATTTGCTGAAGGGTGTTTTTTCATACTTATTCTAATTGGCCAAGCGATACACGGAACCAATCTTGTCGCACATCCTATCCGTATCTTCCCCAACCTTCGGATTGATCAGTTCAGCATAGACTTGTGTGGAAAGAATCGATTTGTGTCCTAATACTTTTTGCAAAGTTTCTAACGGCATGCCTTTCAATATAGCCAAAACTGCAAAGGTATGTCTCCTTCTATGGAACAGAATACAAGAAGCAAGCAGATGAAGAGATAAGAAAGGAAAACGTAATTGGTTGAATATGAGAAAAAGTTCTGTTTTTTGCTGAAATAATGGAAAGCAAAAATGGACAGGTTATTGCAGGTGTTCAGTTACCAGAATGTTAGCTGCCTAGTTACCTGAACCGAATAGGTAACAGGCTGAACAGTGAAGAAACTGTCACAGAGCCTATTATTCACTGTATGTCAGCATTTTGCATATCAAAGGACGCTTATAAAATAGGTAATTTTGCCATTAAAAAAATAAGCGTATGAAAGTAGAAAAATTCAAGGTGCTGCTCTACCTGAAAAAGAGCGGTCTTGACAAATTTGGAAAGGCTCCGATAATGGGGCGAATAACGGTAAACAACACGATGGCGCAATTCAGTTGTAAGCTGTCATGTACTCCGGAGTTATGGAATCCAAGAGAGAGCCGACTGAATGGAAAGAGTAAAGAAGCCGTTGATGTTAATGCAAAAATTGACCGGCTCTTGCTTTCGGTCAATTCTGCATTTGATTCACTTGTTGAACGTAAGATTGATTTTGACGCAACTGCTGTCAAAGAGCTTTTGCAGGGAAGTGTAGAAACTCAGATTACTCTTTTGAAACGGCTTGATATGCATATCGAGGATATGCGCTCAAGAATCGGTATTGATGTAGCTAAAAGCTCCATGTCAACATACATTTACACCCGCAGGTATCTTGGCGAATTTATTCAAAAACGATTCAAGACAAGTGATGTTGCTTTTGGACAGTTGAATGAACACATCCCATGGGAGTTTCAGGATTATATACTGAAGGACAAAGGACTTGCGGTAGATACAGCAAGACATTATCTGGCAATCCTGAAGAAAATCTGCCGGATGGCATTCAAGGAAGGACATGCGGAGAAGCGTTATTTTGTGAATTTCAAACTACCCCAAGAGAACCGGAAACCACCACGGGCTTTGAGTCGTGAGGATTTTGAGAAGATCCGTGATGTCGTAATACCACCGGAAAGAATCACTCATAATATAGCCAGGGATTTATTTCTCTTTGCCTGTTATACAGGAGTTCCGTATGCGGATGCAGTTTCAATCACTAGAGATAATATATACAAGGACGATAAAGGCGACTTATGGTTAAAGTATCTGAGAAAGAAGAATGAATATCTGGCCCGCGTCAAATTGCTGCCGGAGGCTATCGCTCTAATAGAAAAATATCGTTCGGATGACAGGAAAGAGCTTTTCCCGATGATACACCATCCCAATATGAGACGTCACATGAAAGGTTTACGGGACCTGGCTGGCATAAGCTGTGATTTGGTCTATCATATGGGAAGGCATACCTTCGGAAGTCTGATAACCCTTGAAGCTGGTGTTCCTATTGAAACAATCAGCAAAATGCTTGGTCATACCAATCTGACAACGACCCAGCTTTATGCAAGGGTAACTCCTAAAAAACTTTTCGAGGATATGGACAAATTCATCGAGGCAACGAGTGATATGAAACTGGTATTATAAATCAAGAATGAAAGAATCATGAGAAGTACATATAAGCAACTGTATTATATAAACCGCAGTAAAGTCAAGTCAGACGGGACTACATCAATCATGTGTCGTATTACAATAGACGGAAATGCTGTTGTATTATCGACCGGGTTGTATTGCCAACCGGAAGAGTGGAACAGCAAAAAAGGAGAAGTCAAGAACAACAGACTGAACGGGATGCTTTGCGAGTATAAAAAACGAATAGATGAAACTTATGCTGAACTGTTGAAAATAAATGGTGTCATCAGTGCAGTGTTGTTGAAAACAGCCATGACCGGAGCAGTCGACATCCCGAAATACATATTACAGGCAGGAGAGGTGGAACGGGAAAATCTGAAAATTCGTTCCATTCAAATAGATTCAACTTCCAGTTACCGGCAATCAAAAATGTATCATTACTATCTGGGTGAATACATCCGTTCTCTGGGCAAGGAGGACATGCTTTTTACAGATATAACCGAAGAGTTTGGTATCAATTTCATTTTGTATCTGAAAACAAATTACCCTCATAAGCCATCATACCGTAACCATTGTCTTTGCTGGCTGAAACGTCTGGTTTATCTTGCCGTGGATAACGGAATTTTGAGATATAATCCTTTGGATGATATAAAATATGGAAAGAAGGCACCTACAAAGCTCATGTATATAAGCAAGGACCAGCTTCAGGAGATAATGAGCCATCCAAAACCGGATCCACTACAGGAACTTGCAAGAAGAACCTTTATATTTTCATGTTTTTGCGGTTTGGCTTACGTTGATGTGCGCAATCTCTATCCGCATCATATAGGTACAACTGCGGAAGGACGGAAATATATCAGAACATACCGCAAGAAAACAAGTGTTGAGTCATTTATACCATTGCACCCGGTAGCGGAGCAGATAATTTCCTTGTATAATACGACAGATGACAGTAAGCCCATTTTCCCGTTACCCATACGGAGCATGATTTGGTTTGAGATACATGAATTGGGATTTTCACTTCAGTTCAAGCATAACTTGTCATACCATCAAAGTCGTCACACTTTTGGTACTATGATGGTCTCTGCCGGAGTTCCTATGGAAAGCATATCAAAGATGATGGGACATACAAATATCAGAACGACACAAGGATACGCAAAAGTTACAGATGATAAGATTTCGGAGGATATGGATAAGCTAATGAAGAGAAGAAAACGTATATTTAATAAATCTTCATCGCTTGGAGGTTTATAATGTAAAAGAGATTTTTACCTAGATTCTTATTTGAAATGAGAAATTGGGGAAATCTGACTCTAAATATACAAGAGCTGCCAGTAAGTTGAGATTTACTTATAGTCTGGGAGCTCTTGTCTTATATTTAACTTATATGATTTCGAATAAATAGCACATGTTTTGTATGTTTATGCCAATAGAGCCAATGCCTTTGTAATAATTGGCGTTAATTGATTGGCGGCAATACCTGTTGCAATTCCTTGTATTGCATTAAATGCTATTCTCAATGTCTTTTTAGCCCAAGATGGTTTATTACATTCTTCTGAGATGGTTTCAACTGCCATCTTTAAATCCTCATTATCAATGTCTTTTGTCGCTTTTATAAGTTCTGATACTAATTCTTTAATTTGTTTTTGTTGATCAGGATCAGATATGCATAACACACTGTTATTTTTAGAAATATCTCCTGTATTTACAGTCCCGTCCCCTGTATTCGCAACTACCGAGTTTATATAATAATTGTTCATGATATTTTTTATTTCATTTTGTCCTTCTATTTTAGAGAAATCGACACCTGCATCAATTTTTTTATCAAGATCAAGAAAAAAAGATAACAGTTTTGATTTGAAAGTATCCACAATATTAGCTAAAGAAGATACAGGAATTTCTTGCCAAACTTTATCTACATTTCCTCTTACATATTTCTCAACTTCGGGATATGCAATAACTGGAGAATTAATTGATACATGGCCATTTTTATTTGAACTACAAATATTTTCTATTTCTGATAGAGAATTAATAATGCGTGCATGGCTCATACAATCATTAATAATTTCATTTTCAAATATTCCAGGAGGGATTGTACAGTTTTGGTATAATCCAATATAAGGCTGAAATACGTTAGCTTTAACTATAGCTCCTAAAACTCTATAATCTGGAAGATTTTTAGCATCGGAATATCCATTTTGCTCACTTTTTATCCACTCTTCAAACTCTTTATTATTTAATTGAGATGCAACAATTTGAGCTTTTAGCAATATCCCTTTGATAGGCCTGTCATCTCCCAAATCTTGAATAATCTTATTAATTATATCTTTAATCATTTTTATCTACTTAAGATTTCTATTACCTGAACAAATATAGTGATTTTTTAAGAATCCTTGATATTTCTATTTGGTATTAACTTATTGTAACTTAAGTCCTTTATTGTCTATAAGAGCTAGTACGTATTCCTTTTAAACTTAAACTTGAAAAGGTTGAGCTTTTGTTCTCTTTTATGTCAATGATACAAAGTTCTATGGCTGAGGTAACTTTATGAAAATAATATTATACACTAAATTCCACTATCCGCATATATAGTCTTTATAACATTAAGACATATAATTAGTTTGCAAAATAGTTGTTATAAAATTACACAGACTAGTATCACAAATATTCTTAATATATCAAATATATGCAAAGCTATTGCTGTGATAAGGCTGAGTTTACTAGGCTTTTATTACTTTTGTATAATCATTCATATAATTATTTTATTGAAAAGTTTGTATGACATTTATTTGGATTGTAATATTATTTATCATCATTCTTATCCTTCGGTATAGACATCGAAACAAGGATGTGTCTTTTTGGCAGGATTTACTTCGAACTATCACATTGAAAGTGACAGATTATTTTTGTAAAGGTACACCAACAAAGGTAGTTATGTTGTATTTGAAAACTTCGTGCTTCCTTTATGGTGGAATTTCGTTAGCTTATCCTATTATTCGTGCGGGATTAGAGTACGACAAACAGAATAACTTTGGAAAATTATTTCTTGAATTTCAATGGGATTCTTTTGGAAGTACTTCCTCTTATATATTTTTAACAATCAATAGTTTGGTTGTGATATTTTATTTTTGGCGATATCGGAGTGATGATGTTGCCGAAGCGATAAAAAAAATATTGCATCGTACAAAAAATATTGAACAGCAGAATGAACAGCTCCTTTCCAATGACAGGAATATGGATGAAAAGTTGACTGAGATTCTTTTAAAGTTAGAAAGTACATCATCGTCTATTAAGACCTTATTACCCAAATTAAAAGAGAGTATAAATTCACTAAAAGTGAAAACAGCCAGTGAATATCTAGATACAATTTGGGATGAAGTGAAGAATCATCAAGAAGACTATTCTCTACAAGCAACCATCTTATATTTACAAGGAGAGTGTGCCCGCTTTGCAAAGGGTGGTGATAGTAAATCGTATCATGAACGTGCATATAATTTGATGAAAAAGGCAGAAAAAAGTGATGAACAGATTCTCACTGGAGTCATTTATGAAGCCTGTCGTTCGCGTGATTATGCTCAGGCTGATACATACTCAAAAGAATTGAGAAGTGTTGCTCCTCACAATTATTGGGGATATGTATCTGAATTAATGCAAGCGGACAATTTATCCGACGCAATCAAAACGATGCCTGAATACATTGACTTAGAACATACATTAGCTACTTGTATCATGTTCGGAGGAGGAAAGAATAATGATTTAGGAGTTGATATTGCCTGTTACCGATACCATTCGCTTGATTCTATTACTATAGATAACTTTGCACTATGGATAATGGATTTGTCTGTTGCAACAACTCTTTTCTGTCAGTCTTTTATGATTCAGAAGAATATAAAAGAAATGTATACGCCTCAATGTGAGAAACTCTATAATCTTTTAGATAAGTTTTTGATAGAACTGAGAAAAACTGAAATTGATAATCCCCTTCCCGATACTGTATTTCTACATGCTGTAACTGGATATTTCGGTAATCAAGATAAATCTTGGCTTGCTGCATTTACAGGTTTCAAACCATCAAAAGACATGGAAGAAATATACAATCTTACATATGCTATTTTACTCAATGATGCAGGACAATATAATAAGGCTAAAGAATTGCTTGGCCAGTATGCGGGAGACAATCTTGTTTCAATCTTGAATATGAGGTTTCTTCTTGCAATAAATCATAACGATTTGCCAGAGTGTATTGAGATACTAAAATGTGCTTCCGAGAGTAAAGTCTTAATTCCAGATCACTTTGCTCACTGTTTTTTTACAATTGTATATAACTTATATGATTCAGTAAAAGAATATGTTTGCAATCTACATTTTGAAAGCGAGATTACTAAAACTGCTTTCGCTTTGTTATTAGACTTTAAAAATGACAGCAATAACGTTGACATAGATTTTATTTTACAGCATAAAAATGATTTTCCTTATTCTGTTGTACCCTATATGGCTATTATATTAAAAGACAAAGGAAATCTTTCTGATGCTATTGAAATTCTTGAGTCTGTTTCCAACCACAAAGTCCTTGATATTCGAACACATCTTTTGATAGAATTCTATCAATATGATAAATCATATAGCCAAAAATTGTATCATTTGCTATTCGAATTACGTAAGGCAGGTCAGACGGACCCAAATATGTTGTATCTTGAATTGAATATATCTAACCAAATAGGAGATAATGAAAATAGTCTTTCAATAACATCAGAATTAATCAAACAAATTCCGAATGACATAAATGTATGGGTGAACCACATTCTGTCATTATATCGATGTGAAGGACACGAAAGTGAAATAATAGAACATAAGAATAAGTTTGTAAATACAGTCCTTTCCACTCAGGCAACTGAAATCTTATTTAATGTTTATCATGCCATCAATGAAACTCTCTTTGCTCTTGACTTATTGTATGACCAGATAAATCGAACTCAAGACCAAAGTCTTAAAGATTTCTTGTTCACTATGCATATAAATCCTGACGTTAATAAGTTAATTTCAAAAGAGAAGGATTCTATTGAATGTGGAGATTTTGTGACTATATTCTATGAAGGTAAAACAAAAGAGTGCGTTGTGTCTAAAGGATCTGTTTATGAAGAATTAATAGGATGTAAAACTGGTGATAAAAAAGAGATTATCATTAAAGAGCCTGTCTTAGTTGAAGTTCAAGCAATACATACAAAATACTTTAAATTATTACGTGATATTTTAAAGGACGTTGCTGAAAACCAAGGAAGTCGAAATATTAAGATGTTTTCTATGGATGATTTTGATTTTACAAATGATCCGATTGGCTCCCTTCGTAAAATGGCGGGAAAAACAGATGATACTATTGCAAAGGAAAATGCTTTGCTTGCTCAATATCAAAATGGAGAGATGTCTCTTTTTAATTTTATCAATGATCATGAATGTATATCAGATACATACGAAAAGTTATTTGGGCAACAATTTATGGTTTGCTCTATACCTGTTGATTTTTTTAAACATTTTTTTGGAAAACATGAAGAGTGGAAGCAAAAAGAAATAGTATTGGATATAACTTCTTTGATATTGCTCTATGAATTTGACCGTAGATATGGGCTTAAGTATGAGAAAAAATTTTTCTTGCCTAAATCTATAACTCTACTAATAAAGGAGCAACTTCTCAACGAAGAAAAAGGAATGCCTAAATTTATATCTAAACATATTGTTGACAAAATTGGCTATGATGTGATTGATAAAGATAAAACTATTCTGTGGAATAAGTTAAAGTCGCTTGAAAGATGGATTGGAGCAAATTGTTGCATTGAGACTGTAGAGGAAATCATTAATATGGATTTTTCACAAAATGACAGTCAGTTATGGAGAGTGGAAGTGGAAAGTTTGCTACTTACACGCAAAGGGATGTTGTTGCTTACGGAAGATTGGTGTTTTCAAAAACTTTTCCTAAATCTATTTCCAACACTTTCTGTATATCAGTGGCTGACATTGATGGGGATAGAGAATGCAAATGCATGGGGGCAGTTTATGCTTGAGTGTGGAAATGTCGGTTATCCTATACTATCCGAATACATTCGATCTCAGTATGATTTAATGTCTAACAATAATCCGAATAATTATCAAACATGTTTGAAAAATATAAAATATAACCCTGAATCTATTGTAAGTGGTATAGATGCGGCTAAGAGCTTGATTCAAGGAGTAATTGAACCTTCAAAAATCATAGGTGCTACAAATATGTTATCTATAATGTTCTCGTCAGTAACTCCAGAGACTTGTGTGTCATTAATTCAAAGAGAATTAATTTGTAGTAAAAACGATATATGGCATCAGTGTTTAATGGATGCACTTAGGATTAGCCATCCGTTGACTATTATCAAGTAATGTAATTGCAGCTAATTAATTTTGTAATATTTGTGTGGGTGTTTTTGTTGTTTACAGAATTTGCTAGAAAAAAATAAGTAACAAACTAGAGAAAAGCAATACTGTATAAAAAGTAAATGCAAGGCTATGGGAAAATAAGTAATCCGTTAAGTCGCCCATTTCCTCGCCGTCCATAGAAGTTAGTACAGACTCTATTGAAAGCGAAAAGGTCTGGCGGCTTTGCCGTTTCGGGCAGAATCTTCCTCTTTCAGAGCGTATTCAGCCCGAAAACCTTTTCCCTTTCACGTCTGTACAATGTACGCCGACGGCAGCGGAAACAAGCGACTGACGGAAAAGTCAGAAGAAAAAGACAAAACAGCATATAGATTGGTTCAAATAGAGCCTAATTCTATATGCTGTTATTTTATCATTTGGAAAGGCTATTTTTTAGAAACACAAATAAAATGGGCAGGCGGTCAACTGCGCTCCCTCCAGAAAAATCAAAATCTTTGCGTGTTCTTTGCGGGGACGCTTGGGTTATTAGCTCCTTTTGTATCTGTACGCTTCCTTGTACCCTTTCATCAGTGTCTTTTCTATGTCGGAAGCCCGGTAGAGAATCTTGCCGCCTACCTGTGTGTAAGGAAGAATACCGTTGTTGCGGTAGTCCTGCAAGGTTCTCCGGCTCACTTTCAGCAGGTACGCCACTTCCTTGTCCGTCAGCAGTTCATCGTCATATACAGACGGTTGCCGTTTTTCCAACAACTTTTCGAGCAAGACCAGCAGCCTGTCGAAATCCGAGTGGAACGCCTTTACCCACTCGTGGTTCTTTTCTCTGATTTCATTACTCATATGCTCTTGATATTGGGTTATACATTATTCTTGAAACTCGTTCAAATGGTCTTGCCTTTCCAGCGGGCTTCCTTACGCTTTTCCTCCACATTCCCGACCACTCGCTCTACATCGTCAGGACGGTAGTAAGTCCTGTTTCCGATTTTAGTAAAGGCAAGCGTCCCGTTATCCCTCAAGGTCTGCAGGGTTCTCGGACTGATACGCAACCTGCGGCAGACCTCGTGGTTGTCCATCCATTCACCTGTTTCCTTTCCGCCGTGTTCACGGCACAGACTTTCCACCCGCTGCACGAAACGATCCAGCTTGGCAGCAATCTCCTCGAAAGTCCTTTTTTCAAAGCTGATGATTTCCATTGTCTTCATTATTTTCTAGTTAAACATATATTCAAAATTCCGTAACAGAACAGGTCTTTTACAGCCGATATTCCATCATGTCTCGTCGTATTATTTTCAGCAGGAAATATGACCGTTTTTTCTGTTTCCACTGCAAATAAAAGCAGTAGGAATCACATTACAATGGATTTTCAGACCGGTGACGATGCGTTGCCAGGAATGACATCATGTTACATATCAACTGCATACAATGAGCCTTCTTTATAAACGGAATCCGCTTGAATAATCCGGCATGGAGAAATCACTCCGGCAAATCACGGCAGGCTGCACCGACCGCCCAATCTATATTGTGCATAGGGTAACATAATTGCCGCAGTATCTCCATTTGCTTGATTATGTTCACTATACACATTTCCTTTGCTCACGACATCGAGTCAAGGTGCGCACCGAGACCAGTGAGTAAACCGATTAAAATCAAAAATGTATGGTAACAAAAAAGAAATTGACCAAAGAAGAATGGGAGGCTATGACAGGTACGGATATGTCACTCATACTCCCGTCAGATTGCAGCATTGAGACTGCCAAGGAATCATCCTTGAATGATATTGGAAAAGAGAAGTCAGAAGGGACGGTAGAACTGACCGACACCACATCCGAGAACCAGGAACTGTCAACCGTAAAAGAGGAAGCCGTTCCCGTATCTCAACGTCGTATAAGCAACAGGCAAAGGAAACTTTCTCTGGACGAATACCGGAAAGCCTTTCTTCAGGTCCCGAGAATCGAAGACCGCAAGCCCGTGTTTGTTAGCGGCGAGGTACGTGACAGGCTGGACGAATTTGTCCGCAGGTTGGGAGGACGTAAAATGAGCGTTTCAGGACTGCTTGAAAACATCGCCCGGCAGCATCTCGAGATCTACTCGGAAGACTTCGAACAGTGGAGAAAGTTGTGACATTTTCCAGAATGACTGACTTGCTTACTGACTCCAGTCATTACAGTATTCAGACAGTCAGTAGCCGCCCTGAGGGGGTAACGGACAAAACTTCAGTTTTGGGAGTTAGCGAGGTTATCTTTCGGGCATCCCGAAAACCTCGCTCCACTCCCGAAGAGTGGAGGCAATCCGCTCCCGGTGGTCGCAGATTGTGGGAAAAAGAATAATCAAAAATCAAACAGAGAAAATATGAATGACAGAAAGAAAAACAGACCGAGGGGACGTCCTCGAGTAAGCGGAGTGTGCAAACTCAGCAAAGCCGTTACAGTGAAATTTTCCAAGATAGACTATGAACGGTTATGCCGACGCAGCAGACAGGCCAACCTCACACTGGCGGAATTTCTCCGCGTATCAGCCTTTGAGACGACGATAACGGCCAGGCACTCTGCCGAGGAAACTGCCGTCATACGCAGCCTTACAGGTATGGCGAACAACCTGAACCAGCTGACCCGTTTGTCCCATCAGGCCGGATTCCACCGTACCCAAAGGACGGTGACAGAACTCCTGCAGAAGCTCAAGGAGATTATTATCCGGTACAGGTACGGAGAAAGGAGGCCGTCATGATTGGCAAGATCAAGAAAGGGAAGTCCTTCGGCGGCTGTATCCGTTACGTGATGGGCAAGGACAACGCGGAAATCATCGACTCAGATGGTGTATTGCTTGAAAATATCCGGGAAATAACGGTCTGTTTCAACTACCAGCGTGAGCTTAATCCGAAGATAAAACAGCCTGTCGGGCACATCGCATTGAGCTTCAAGCCGGAGGACAAGGCACTGCTGACGGATGAATTTATGGCTAAAATAGCCCGGGAATACATGGAACTGATGGGCATAAGGAACACCCAGTTCATCCTGGTAAGGCATCATAACACGGACAACCCGCACTGCCACCTGGTCTACAACCGCATCGGGTATGACGGCAAGGTAATCTCTTCTCAAGGCGATTACAAGCGTAATGAAATCGCCACGAAATTGCTTAAGGACAGGTACGGGTTGACATACGCCGAGGACAAGGGTAAGACTAACGTGGAGAAACTTCATGTTTCGGAACGTGTGAAATACGAAATCTTCAATGCCGTCAAGGCAGCTTTGAAGCACTCCGGAACATGGAAAGAGTTCAACGATTACCTGCTTCGCAGGGGCATCAGGCTGGAATTTGTAAAGCGTACCAGGGAGATAAAAAAGCAGGAGGACATACAGGGAATTCGGTTCACCAAGGACGGGCAGACCTTCAAGGCTTCACAGATCAGCCGGGAGTTCAGCTTTGCTAAGCTGAATGCCCAATTGGGCTGGAAGACTTCTGAATCCCGACAGGAATCTGAACATAAGGTGCAACAAAGGATACCGGACGGAGGTCATCTCTTCGAAAGTACAGGACCTGGACTGTTCAGTCCGACAAACGGTACCGCTCCCGAAGAGCCGTTATCACAGGAAGAACTCTTGCGCAGACGCAGGAAGAAGAGACAAAAAAGGAAAGGTTTCGGATTGTAGTCCGTCCTTTCCCATTCAAATTATTCATGAACATTAAAATTGCAGGAATATGAAATTGGAAGAATATATCGAGAGTATCTTCGGATGCCTGGAAAGAATCGAAAACAAAATCAACGGGCAGTCAGCTCCCTTGCCGGAAGGTAATAGCCCGACAGTTAACAATGAAAAGGATGAGTCCGTGCTGAATGAAGTCCGGAATGATCATGAGACATTTCGCAAATTGTTGGCTCGCGTGTACGAAGGTCTTGCCGCCATTAAGAACGATATGGTTTCCATGGACAGGAAGAACTCGTCACAGGAAAGACTTGGACAGGTCTTGTCAGAAATGCATAATGAACAGCGGAAGAACCAGGAGAAAGTGCAAGCCCTGTTTTGTGAGACCAATGACACAATCAGAAAGAATGCCGTTAAGACAAGCAACATCAACCATCATTTCAGCCTGAGCATAAAATCCCCGTACATCTTTGGAAGTTTTTCCGTGATGTTCGCAGCAATCGTGTCCTTGTCCGTTGCTCTCTATTTTTCGGTGAGGACATATAACATTCAGGCCGATAATGATCTGAAATACCGTTATGTCAAGATGAAAGGAGAGACTACCCCAGAGCAACTTGTAGAACTTGAGAACATCTTTGGACCGAACCGGGATAACGAACGGATAAGACTGATACGTGAGGACGTGGAAGCCTACGAGGAAGCGGTACAAAGACAAGCGGCATTGACCGAGCAGGCACGGATGAAAGAACAGGCCGCGAGAGAACTGGACAGCAAGGCGAAGTCCATCAAGGACAAGTCTATTACGGACGAACCTAAAAAATAAGCCTATGGCCAGTGTTAAGATAAAAATTAGACTTTATACAGCCATATAGCTCTTTCATTTAATACTAATACTTCCCTGAAAGATGGGACTTATATTTAAATGAAAAAGCCATAATACTGCCGTAGATAAAGAGTGTATATGTATAATCAATCTTCTATACAAAATTCGTAATCAGATAAAAATATATCAGATTTTATATACTTTCGCTTTTTGAAGAGTAGATTTAAAGGAATTTTAAAAGAGGCGTATCATTACTCAATACAAAGCTTGATACGCCTTTTCTTTTAGAATGTTCAATTTTAATATTTTGCACACTATCACGTTCCATATAATGTTGGTTAATATCTGCTCTGTTATATCTGTTTATTATAAAAGTATAATTTTATATGCAATCGCAATGCACAGAGCGATATTTGTTGAGACATTTCTCAATTTTAGTCTTAATGCTCATTCTGTATTTATCTGGAGCTAGGACTTCAACATCAGGTCCAAAAGCTAGAATTAATTGGTCAAGTTCTCGTGTTGGTATTACTTTGATAGTAACTATACACTTGTATTCATCAATAATTTTCTGTGAGGTATGCAGTGGCTTTGAAACAATATATTTAAATCGTTCTGAACTAAATTGCAAAATAATTGTTTCGGCCTCCTGTACTTCATAAGGCACCGATACCCCTACAATATCATCAAAGTAAGAGTTGAAATCCACAAGGTCATTTTTACAGAATGGTACATCACTTCTACTTATCCGCTCAATTCGGTCAAGGGCTCGGTTGACAATATAATCTTTCCCATCAATACGTCCGAATATGAACCATCTGTTATTATATTGTTTCATATAATATGGATGAAGCACATTCGTTGAACTAATGCCTGCGTGTGTTGTGTAGCTTACTTCGAGAGGCTGGTGATTGATTGTTGCGTCTATGAGAGTTGAAAGGTATTCAAGCCCTTTTAAACATGAGTTACACTGAAATGAAATAAGATTTTCTCTATCCGATTTTACTCCAAAACGAAGTTCTAGATTGGAGATAACATCTTCAAGCCAAGCATTACCAGTAACTCCACGATATTTACTAAGCATTTCAATTATCGAGCGTAAAGAATTAACCTCTTTAACCGATAGACCATTCTGGTAGATTGAATAGTTTGGCTTAGAATATCTGTAGTAGCATTTCTTTCCTCCAAATGGTTTGGCATCAAGATAGATGTTATCGGGTAGCATCTTTCTTATGGCATTTAGGTCACCTCGTAACTGACGCAACTTGATGGTAGAGTCCGAACCTTCCAATTCATAAAGATGATTGTTGACTATTTCAAGGAGATCTTCGATAGTATATTTCTTATTCCAGTCACTGAAGCATCTGTCCAGCACTTGATAACGATACTGAGCGTTTCTATTTTCTGACATTGTTAGAGTTGCTTATATGAGATGGTGTAAAGTATTCCGTTTCCTATCTGCTGTTTATTGAACAGTTCGAGATCTATATTCCAATCTTCTCTGAAATCGCGGTCGGTGCATTCAGCGTTATCTCTTCCAAATGGTGCCCATCCTTTTGCTATACCTGCATCTGGACGTATACAGACCTCTGCATTATCCGCTTTAACCGTCAGACACCGTTCATGCTCAACATAACCTGTATCTTGAATTTCCGGTTCTATTCCGGTCAGTTCAAATATAGCATCCTTCAGGAAATGATTTCTCTTCTTACCGTTGGCAAAATCTTTTATAGCATTTACTGCCACATCTGAGTCATTAATTGAGACGATATTTGTGACGATAACCTTAATTGATACCAAGACTAAGTCTGCTTCATTCTTCAGACTGGAAATCATTTTTGCCAAAAGCATACAGCCTAAGGGCGTTTTTAGGTATCTATCAGAATATTCAATAGAAACAGCCTTGCCTCGTAGGTTAGATATTATTCTATTCCAATTACCAGTTTCCGGAGCTTTCAGAGAATCAAAAAAACGACCCAACGAGCTGTGTTCTCTTATTCTATATTCGAACATAAAGGAAGAATCGTCCGATGAAAAGGCGCTCAACAGTTGCATTCTATTTATGTCGGCATAAGACAATGAATTTGGCTGTGTGGTTATGAATACATCTCCACTTCCCCAATTCTTAGAATAGGATGTATCAATATTTTTCCCAAAGTATGTTTTGACGATTCCGTCATTCATAATCACGACCATCAACGGAAATAATCCTGTCGGCAGTGTGTTTTCAAGACATTTAAAGTTGGTTTTAAATACCTCCGCAATTAAAGTTGCACTGTCAGCTGACGAGAGCGATTTTACATCTGGTACGCTTGGCAGTATAAAGGCAACGTCAACTCCTTCTAGAGATAGTTCTGTGAGAATTTTTTTTAATGGGAATGTTTCCGCATCCCATTGAGAAATGTTGTCGTCGACAAATATTCTGATACCAGAGATGTCCTTGTTCCGTGTGAGCTGATAAAACTCGGTCGTGATGTCTGATGTCACAGCATGAGAATCAGGCATTAAATAAATAATTTCCTTTGGGGCAACACGGGCCTTGACTTCCTGTCTTAACCATTCTAGAGCCTTAGGCCGGTTAAGATAGTTCGTATACCATTGCGATCTGCGATCTATAAGGCACTTCGTGCAAGACCGTTCACAGTCGCATCTTTCAAGAGTCTCCAAAGCCATTTTTAGGACTTCCTCTTTATATTCTCGGAAGAGCAATGAATAACCTGCACCACCGAGAGCAGTATCATATATGAAAATAGAATGATTTATGCCATCATAGCCGAATTCAATCTCTCCATCGTTGACTCCGAGCAGCTCCGTGAGTTTACGGCTAAGAATCACGCCGAGAGAATAGAGTGTCTCTGTGTCTTCTACCAGATTGTTGTCCTTGTCATAAAACTTGATCTCAACAAAGTCAGTCTGGTATCTTCCGACCAACAACACATGACGTCTTACTGCAGCACCGTCATTTTCGCCACCGGGACAAGAGGTCGAAGCTAGAAGATGTTTATGGTGCGACAGCATCCGCTCTGTGGAGTCTGGTGATTTTTCTGATTTCATTCTACCGCAATAAGGACAGAAAGCATATCCATACCCACTCGTTCCTTTATTATAAAAGAGAATCTCAGACCTTGGCGTTGAACAGCGGATAGACATTTTTGCAGAATTTGTCTTCAGAAGCCAGGCATCCATTTCAAGCAAAATAGGCTGAATGAAATTCATACTGCCGAGAGAGTCCATTTTTCGTGTCGGGGTCGAATCCCATGCTACGGAGAATGCAGCAGGTTCAACGACCTCTGTAAAACGCTGATCTGTCGATAGTGAGATGTCCTTTATGCCATGCATAGTTCCATGCCGACCGCACTTGGGACAATCCGTCTTAGCACTTCCATAGATAATAGTTGTATAACCACAATGAGTGCAATTTTGTATGATATACCTTGAAGTGCTGTCATCGTATTTTGTCTTCAGACGAATACCATTGGGCTCATAGACCCATTCGTTTTTCACTACTGGATTACCGGGAGCATAAGAGGAGATGGCCTGACTTATATGCAATGTCGGTGAGTTACCGTCAACCTTTTCCTTACCGCCTAGCAGACACTCAACTAGTCCTAAGGGTAAACCTGCACTTGGCAGAAAAGAATTTTCAGCAAGATATGACAACATCGAGGTCTTTAAAAGATTTTCCTCTTGTTTCTCTATAGCTTTGATAGCATTGGTCGTTCCTGATTCATTCTTCAGAGATTCAATCGCCTTTGCAAGAGCTCCTTTATGAGCATCAAAGACATTGTAAACAGCAACAATGTCTTTCTTGACTACTTGTGCGGCATCCGCCAATGTTATCTGAGCAAGACTTGTTCCCTTGATTAATTTTGAATATGGTTCTTGAAGACGTTCAACCTTTCCGCTGATTACACTATCAATATAATTTAGAAACTTATCAAAGAAAGACATCCCTTCTGCCGTGACAAAAAAATCCCTAAGAGTTGCCGTAACCCTGATTCCCCCTTGATCTGCTACAAAGGATGCGAATACCATCGCATTAACATGACGTTGAATCAACTGACGGCTTTCCAATTTTAACAACGGAGTTTCTGTTACATGTGTAATCGGATAATCTGGATTGTTCCATGTATGAGTTCCAATAGGATTGGGAGCACAAACAGTTAAAGCCAAAGCTTTAGTTTCATTTCTTCGCCCTGCACGTCCCGTACGCTGAAGGTAGTTTGATGATTTTGGCGGCACATTATTCATGACGACTTCTGTAATACCACCAATATCAACCCCCATCTCCATTGTTGTTGAGCAAGAAAGAATATTGATTTTCCCCTCATTAAACTCTCTTTCGTATCGGTCAAGATCTTCTGACGATTGTTGAGCAGAATGTTCAGCCGATATAAAAATCGGTTTTGAAGCAAATACTCTGGAGTTCATAACCCCGAACACACCAGCAGCCTTTTGTTCAAAGAAGTTCTTCTCAATCCATTCCATGACATTCTTTTCTGTCTGATCCGCAGACTTGAATGGGAAAAGCGGATTTACAAACTCCGTCTTGATTTTGAATCTATCGAAATTTTCACGACCGATGTAACCGTTCATTCTTGGGCTATAGCCACAGAACGGTGCATCTATAATAACATTGTCAACAGGACAGAGATAACCTTTTTCGATAAGTTGCAGCTTAACTTTATCCCCCATGAGATCGAGCATATATCCTTGATTTTCTACATCTGTTGCTTCAAGAACATTTTGTCTCAGAAAATCCCATGCGGCATCAAGCATTGAGTTGATGTCAGCAATCTTTATCTGATTGATTTGAGAAATATCATCATAACCTAGAACTGCACATAGAAGAAGAACGAGTCTATTCTGATTCTCATTAATACCTTTTGAACTTACATTGACTTTAAACCATTTCGATACAGGGCTCCCATTCTTCCTCAGTTCTGAATTTGAAGGATATATAGGAGAACAGTACTTATTTTGTGTAAGGTAATCTTTATAAGCTCCAGAAAGCATATAATGACGACCTCCACGAATGACATAATCCATACAAATCTTGAGAAAATTCTGCCAGTCGGTGTCTGTACATCTTTTCTGAAGGAGTGCTGGGCATTTCGCATTTTTAAGTGCTGGATAGACAAGACGTACGAATCCCATCGTTTCCAATGAGTTCGCCCGTTTAGGAATCCATCCGAATTGGTCGACAAGAAGTGCTTTCAGATAGTCCGTTGCATTCTTGAAATTTTTTCTGCCACGTGCTTTATCAACATGTTCATACAACTTCTTGAAATTTGAGTCATTTTCAAGAGACTGGCTTATTTGCCCCCATGACACCTCCTCTGGATTGGGGATTACTGGTGTGCCATTCTTTTTTTCTTCAAGTCGTTTAAATTTTTCAAAAAGTAAGGTCGGAAGATGTTCCCGAATACTCAGATATGCATTGTATTCTGCTTCCTCATCAGGAGTCAGACCACCAGGTTTCACATCATTCAAACGCATGTCGGCAAGTTTATGAAAAATGGAAGCTCGAATCCATGAACGTTCTACATCCTGATTAAGTCCCATCGCAGAACGTGCAGACCCTTGACGACTATCGGTAAATGTTATATACTTTCGGCCTTCATATACAACGTCTGCGTCATTACTGTCAATGGGTTCAGCATTATCAAGAAGCAATGTTGCTAAAGTACGTCCAATTTGAGTAGCACTTATTCTGAGATAATCAAGGTTTTTAAACTCGCTGAGATTATTGCCACAATGAGGACAAAGAACGTGATTATCTCCTGAGTGTCGAAGAGATTGATATATTATAGGAATACTTCCTTCACTTTTTAAAGAAGTAAAACACTTGTTGCTTCTATTGTCTTCAGGGACAAGTTCTATTTTACCATTCCGATGATTGAAGATGTGATATGTTCTATTCGCATTTTTCCTTAGACATGCTTTCTTCGGAATGGCGAAAAAGAAGCGAGAAAAGCCATCCGCCTCATTTTGCTCAACATCTTCTATATTTCCCATATCTTCCAAATCAATGAGATCTTCCTTTTGCTCATAGAAAAGACTCTTGTCAAGATCAATTACATTGGTGTGCATCCTAAATCCCTTAGTTGTGCTTGTTTCACCCACTATAATGGGAGAGCCGCAAGACGAACATGTAGCAAGTTCCAGCATCTTTGATTTACAAACTGGACAATTCATATTTTGATATGTTGTCAGACTTCCTATCGACAATCTATATCCCTTATGACGCTGACAATCGGGATTGGTGCAAACATACACTCCACTTATCGATCTAACAAATAAATGAGCACGTGTTGGCAATAAAGCTCCAAGGCCGCCTCCTTTGTTTATACCTTTCACTTTTTCCCCGAGAGCATCTATTATTTCCAATGAGGTATCCACATTTTTCCCAATTCCTTTATCAAGCATACGACCGATTTCCTTTGCTTTCAATACCGGCGAAGAGTTAAGCTTTTTTCTCAACTTCTCAATATCAGAATAACTCAATTCGATACTAAACTTTTTGTTTATTTTGGACAATTGATCTTCTGCAATTCCCTTGTTTAGTTCTGGAATAATGCGCTTGCCACTAATTATTTTTATATCTTCAAATGGTTTTCCAGTGAGTTGAGACACAAAAGTTTTTAGCTTTATCGTCGTTTTGGGGTCACTTTCATCCCCGATAGTCGCTGATGTTACAGCAAAATTCACTTGATCAATAGTTACGCCAAAAGCATCTAGTACACGACGGATTTGCAATGATAATTCAGCGGCTGAAGAGCCAGTATAAGTATGTGCTTCATCTAAAAGAATCCATTTGAGCTTCCCTTTGGATTTTTCCAAGATTTCACGGTCTTCTGCTCGTACCAACATATAGTTGAGCATAGTTGGATTAGTAAAGAGAATCTGAGGCGGAGTTTTCCTTATTTGAGGCCTTGTTACGAGCTGTGGATAATGAGATGCAGTATATCTGTCAGACCGATTTTCTTTGTCGGTTTCTCCATTATATATCGCATAGGTAACCTTTTCGGGAAGAGCTTTGCACCAAGCATGAATACGTTTCTGTTGGCTTTTCATCAGTGCATTCAAAGGATAAAGAAATATGGCCTGAACACAATTTTTTTCATTGGTTTTAGCCAAATCTTGCAACACTGGTATCATAAAACACTCTGTTTTACCTGATCCTGTTCCGGTAGTCACGACAATGGTTTGTGGTCGAGAAGAAAGCATAGTTCTCCAGCTTTCTGTTTGATGCTTATAAGGATGCCTGTCTAATGGAAATCTCAAATCCTTGTCAACTTCTTCGCTACTCAGTGCATTAACAAATGAAGGAGTTAACAATCTGAGTTTAGAAGAATGTTCCTCAAAACTGTCGGCACTCTCCTCCCAAGGGAATATTGATTGGAATACAGGTTCTGCAAAAAGAGGCTCATCCTTAGTCAAAATCCTCTTGATATATTCTTGTTCTTGGGCTTGACCCTTGAACCAAAGAGAGGCAAGAGAATCTATTAATAATTCCTTGGCCTTATTGTAGAATGAAAAATAATTCATATTCATTTGTTTACAATTTGTTTTACTGTCCCAATGAATATCTCACTGTAGGTTTCTTTAAAGTATTTTCGGTAAAAATTAGTGATACGAGCATAGTCTCGACTTTCCAATAAAAAAAGATTTGTGCGATTTTTTACTTGTGCGAAGTTTTCCGCAGCACACATTGCGGACTCAATCATTACACGATAGGACTTGTGCATCTCTTGATCTACATAATATTTATTTTGAAGTACAAATCGGGTTAGAGGTAGGTCTATATTGTTATCTGTACACCCATGTATTTTTGATTTAAATTGATTTATGTCCGCTCTTGAGAAAATCCTGGCATTTCCGATATTCCCTCCCGCAACATATTGGGTAAGTTCAGACGCAACTTCTGCAGATAGTGTAGCGTTGAAAAGTGCATTTATCAGTTCTGTAATCTCACCTAATTTTGTATTCATTATATTAATGAGTGTTGGAGGAAGCGAACGTATGAAACTCTCAATACATTTTCCCCACACAGTGTGCGGAATCCAATGTACTGCAATGTTTAATTCATCTTCAAAACGGTCAATTTCTTGAATGAGAACGTCGGAAGCGCCATTAATCCAACAAGCTAATATTAAGTTAACCAATAATTTAGGCTCACAACCAATAGCTTTGAAAGCATTATATGTGGTAAATGGAAGATTAAATTCTGAAATAATACGGAATGCTTTTACTGTCTTTGCCCAATACTCGCCGGCAAAAACATCATCCTTGCAAAGCCTTTCACTCCAAAGTATTGTGTTAGCAGCAGACATCTCTCCACGTACTTCCGAACTGTAATCTTCTTGTTCAAAATTGTAATACTTAGGAACAAGCCTGCGCGAACTTTCGGGACCAGAGAAAAGAATTGCTTCCGAATTCAAAAGCTCATCAGGAATTGTAAACAAGTTCATTTGTCGATTATACGGCTCAAGCTTTATCTGCACTAATTCAGCTGGTTTTATATTTTCTGAAACCGGCAATGCATATACATCACCGTCATATATGAAATCGGAAGTGTCTTCGCTGGTATAATCTGTGATTCGAATTTTATCTGAACTCAACTCACTATCAAGAACAAATTTTCTTATATAGATGCGTTTGTCAAATATTTTTAGTTCTATGGAACTACTACGGTCAAAAGTATTTGCACCATATAATTGAAACATTCTTGCAAACAAATCACGATAATCGGATAATGGAACTATACCTTCAATTACTGGACTCTTAAGATGCTTGATTGTATTGTCATCCTTTATTTTATCAGATTTGTAAGTTACATCTATCATACCAGACTGTCCATGACTGATTATATTAAAATATCTCAGGTTATCATAAGATATGATTTTTCCCGATGGCACAATTTTCCCTTCCAAATCAGATATTACTATACCCTCAAACGGTGCTACAACAGATACTTTCAAAGGAGGATTATTCTCGGCAATTATTTTCAAATTACACGTAGGAGAATATTTAGAAGCACAGGCATCTCTGGAAATCCTCCAGGTATTTTTATCCGTCATTTCAACAGATAAGTTTTCGCATTCATCAACTTTTGCAGAGATAACATGGCGAGAATATAGGTGTAGCTCTGTGGAAAACATTGTTTCGTTGCGAGAGACAAATGTCATATCGTCTATGAAATAAAATGTTTCCATCACGTATTTATTGTCAGGAAATTCAACCTTGATATCAACAAGTCCAAATGGCAAAAGGCATGAATTGGACAAATTCCGCCACTCAGCCTTACTATTATGAACACGATATTTAGGCTTGATATTCCCGACTCTAGTGCCAGTTTGGTCAAAAACGCTTATTACTGGAATGCGAGTCAATAACTTAAAATTAGATTGCTCTACCCATTGTATATATGTACCTCTGAATTCAGCGCTATAAGGCGTGAACTCATTGGTTATGGTTATATCCTCATTCGACATGCAATTGTGTAAATCTACTTTATCAGTAAACTTAATCGCCGAATAAAGTTCTCCATTTAGTAATAGATTGTGACTACCATCACACTTCCAATTAGTGGAGAAAACAGCTATATTATTTTCAGCATTCGCTGTCGATTTCAAAGAATATACATTATCATCAAGCATTTGGAAAACCTGAGGGCATTCAAAATTCGGAGGATAACTACCACATAAAGTTGGAAACAATCTGTCATCGTTGTCACACCTGATCTTAACTTCAACTACAGGTTCTCCACTCCACTTTATATCATTTGCTACGCCAACAGTTATACGAGAATATATCGCACCGATAACCTCTCCTTTGTCATCTTTAACTAGGGATTTTCTTACATACTTTCCAACAAGTATACCAGAGACAAACACATCGAAGGTGTAGCACGATTGATAGTTTAGACCTTCAATAGATTTTGATGAAATCTCTTTTACTATATTTAAATTGACAAAAAGATTTGCAGTTTTACTTGAGGTCAAACGAAGTTTCCAACTTAGAGAAAGTGGTTTGGTTCTATGTTCACTCTTAACTCGCCGGTATTCTCTTTTTAAGGATTTAGTCAGTTCCGACAAAGAGGAATCCGTATCATCATATGGTAGCCAGCGGTCTTCTTCGGATATGATTGCATGAGCAATCTGTAATGAAACATCGTAAATATTGTCATTTTTGAACGCTTTCCCAAGATAAGCTATACAATTAAAATTCTTGATTAAATCTATATTATTATCATCCCAATCAATATTTATTGAAGACAATTCTTCAACCAATCCAATGAGAAAACGTGAAAACCCGCTAAGATTAGTTCCGTTCTTTATGTAATTTACAGGAAGACCTCCTTGATTTAGTAAAGTTCTAAAATATTCATTCCCCTTGAGAGAGTGAATAAATGCAAATCCATGACTTTTAAGCCCATGACGTGCAGCTTTATATAGTTGCTCCCAACAATAATGAGGCAGTCCTAATCCGACTGCAACATCTTCTCTGGAAGGAATTCCTCCATTATAGTCTCTTCTCCACCATTCAGCGTAACACAAGGCCGCCTCTATTCCAAAATCTTCTAATCGATACGCATTTTGGACAAGAGTCTCCTTTAAGTTTGTATATTCTTCCTCGGTTAATTTAAGTTTCCAAAGGGGCATATCTGGGGTTATGGACGGTCTGTTACGAGTATCCAAAATCCTCATCAAAACAACATGCTGTTCACTATTGCATATATTAACCATGTTCTAAAAATCAATTGGTTTATAATCTTTTGTAAAGATAGCGCAATTCTGTGCAATCACAATGCACAGTAAACAAAAAATCCAAGATGGATACATTTTTTTCCATGTATTGATAAATAACTTAATTACTATACTCACTTAAATTTGTTGATATTGCAATAGATTTTGAGCGATAATCGCAAATAAGAAGTCAAAGCAATAAACGATTTTACCAAAATTCTGTAATGAAGATATTAAGAAAGTAGACACTGGACATTATCCATATTTGCAGTCCATCTAGCTTTTCTTCAAAGGCAAAAGATGATTTAAAAACTAATATGCACAGTATTGTTCTTCGTTTGAAAAGCTTGTTTACTATTCCTTTTTTCCTAACAATTGTTTTGGTAATTATAGAAATACTCCGTATTTTTGCATTGAATGGAGCGTTCTTTTGGTTAATGCAAAACAAGAAAAAATATAGAACTTCGCTCGTTTCTAAATCGTTACCTGCTTAATAAAGCGATTCGTATAAACTGCTTATTTTCAGCTGATAGGATAAAAGGTAATACCTACCGATATGAGGGGTGATATTTACATTACAATCACACTTTTTCCCTAAAACCTTAAAACTACTTTTCATGGTTTCATAATCACCGACGGGGAAAACGCAATCAGGAGAATCTTTCTTTTTGTTATCACCCTTATACTTTTCTACAAGTTCAATTGCTATAGGTAATAATTTCACGACGTATGCTACGCCTGTTTTTATACGGTTTCCCATGAGCCATGTGCCACCATCAGAATCTGTATGGATATTCTTATAAGTAATTGCTTTCAGATCTGCGAAGGCGAGGCCTGTGAAGCACATGAAAAGTAGCATGTCACGCATAGCCTGCTGACGTTTATACCTCAATTCTACATGTATAAGCCTCTGCAGTTCTTCTTCAGAGAGAAATGAACGTCTTTTATATCCCGGCTTACATCCAAAACCCGTGAAGGGATGAACTTTTATTAAACCTTTCTCTTGAGCGATATGCATTAGCCATTTCATGGTATTAACACGTCCGAATGCTGTAGAACTGGCCGAGCCGCATGTGCCCAACATCCAATTATAATAGTCTTCAATAAAATCTTTGTCAAGTTCATCAAGTGCAATGTCCTCAACATTCTTTTTGTCTTTCAAAAAAAGCAATGCGCTCTTATAATCGGCTACTAAACCAAGATAGGTGCTTTTTGCCTTTTCCTTGCCTACTTTCTCCTTGTATGACTCAAGCTGTTCCCTGAAAAGCTCCATAAGGGTGTGGGAATCTTCTTTAAAACCGACATAGCGGCTATAGACTTTCTTGGCTGTGACAAAACTGTCATGATCGCATATGTATTGGTAATGCTTGGCAATTTGGGCTTTGGCATTATCAAGTTCCTGGTTTAACATTCTAGCTTCTTCGGATTTCCCTTTAGCCCTATTAGCTTTGGCGTCCCATAAAGAAATAGACACCTCCTTCTTACAGCTAAAGCAAGCTGTGGTCTTGTTGATGGTAATACGTCCCATTACAGGTACTTTACCATTCTTAATCGATTGATTTTTAGTGTAAAACAACACTCTGAATGTACTTCTCATAACTCAACTTTTTTAGTTACAAATTTAATTACTGTTGAGGTATTTGAAGTTATGAAGAATAATGCAATATATTGAAAACTAATGCCTTATATCCGATTAGTAGGCAAATTGGAAGAGGTAACAGATAAGTAACATAACTCACTCCCAAATATGCTCTATTTAGCTTTATTCACCACATCCGATTAAAACATTAGTTTTATAACTATTTGAATTTTAATAGGTTTGCACTATATTTGCGCATCTTGAAAAAACACTTTGTTTCATTACGGAGAACATCTCGTTCTATCGCATAAAAACAAAATGTTTTTATATACTGAAACAACTTGTTTTTAAAGGTTGAAACAAAGTGTTCAGTACTGTGAACTAACGGACTAATTGAGAAAAGACCCAGATAAACTCATGTTGTCACAGTCTCTTTAGTTCCTCTTCCTTCGTGAATATTTCACTCTATTTCTCTGCTCCGGATTGATTTTTCTGATTGTGAAAAGTGCTTATAATATTCTCTCTTTCGTTTAAAAGAAGTTATAAAACAAGAGGTGGAAACTTTTAGACCTGAAAAAGTTTTTAATTT
Source organism: Bacteroides sp. AF20-13LB (assembly GCF_003603065.1). NCBI lineage: Bacteria > Pseudomonadati > Bacteroidota > Bacteroidia > Bacteroidales > Bacteroidaceae > Bacteroides > Bacteroides sp. AF20-13LB. Next base: position 186,896 of record NZ_QTMH01000007.1, on the reverse strand, counting down.
TGTGCTTTATCTTTGAGAAGAATATAGTATGGAACGACGATATATACTGAATGCGATTGATGCCGCTTTGCAGGCTGGCGAGAAAATTCTTTCCATTTACGATGATCCGGCATCGGATTTTCAGGTAGAAAAAAAAGCGGATAATTCTCCTCTTACTATTGCCGACCGTAAGGCTCATGAAACTATCTGCCGTTTTTTGGCTGATACACCTTTCCCTCTGCTAAGCGAGGAAGGCAAACATTTGCCTTTTTCGGAACGACGGAGTTGGGAAACTTTATGGATTGTAGACCCTTTGGACGGTACGAAGGAGTTCATCAAGAGGAACGGTGAGTTCACAGTGAATATAGCTTTGGTGCATCACTCAGTACCGGTAATGGGAGTCATTTATGTGCCGGTAAAAAAGGAGCTCTATTTTGGAGTGCATGATTCGGGTGCTTATAAGCTATCCGGTATTACTGCACGTGATGGAATGTCGTGGGATGAACTGCTTGCGAAAGCTGTTCGGCTGCCGGAAACAAGCGTGCACGAACGGTTTGTAATTGTGGCTTCCCGTTCGCATCTGACGCCCGAGACAGAAGATTATATCGAGAAAATGAAATGCAGCCATGCGGAAGTTGAGCTTATATCAAGTGGAAGTTCCATCAAGATTTGTCTGGTAGCTGAAGGCAAGGCTGATGTATATCCTCGTTTTGCCCCTACGATGGAATGGGATACGGCGGCTGGGCATGCTATTGCACGTGCTGCCGGAATGGAAATTTATCAGGCGGGGAAGGAAGAACCTTTGCAATATAATAAGGAGGATTTGCTGAATCCGTGGTTTATCGTAGAACCCAAGCATACTGAAATAAAATAACGACTTTATGACATTTGAGATATTGTTTGTGCTGCTGGCATTGTTGGGCATGGTGATTGCCTTGGTTCTGGATAAAATGCGTCCGGGCATGGTGCTCTTTTCTGTCGTAGTATTGTTCTTGTGTGCAGGTATCCTCACTCCTAAGGAGATGCTGGAAGGGTTCAGTAATAAGGGGATGATGACTGTTGCCATGCTGTTTTTGGTCAGTGAAGGCATCAGGCAATCGGGTGCTTTGGGGCAAGTAATCAAGAAGCTGCTTCCCCAAGGTAAGACTACGGTCTTTAAAGCGCAGTTCCGTATGTTGCCCACCATTGCTTTTATTTCAGCTTTTCTAAACAATACTCCGGTGGTTGTTATCTTTGCTCCCATTATCAAGCGTTGGGCCGAATCTGTAAAATTGCCTGCTACCAAGTTCCTTATACCCCTTTCTTATGTGACGATACTTGGCGGAATCTGCACCCTGATAGGGACGTCGACCAATCTGGTGGTGCATGGTATGATATTGGAAGCCGGATATGAAGGCTTTACTATGTTCGAGTTGGGTAAAGTGGGCATTTTCGTCGCGATTGCAGGCATCCTTTATCTGTTCGCTTTTTCCTCAAGGCTTTTGCCGGATGTTCGTACGGATGCGGTAAAGCTGGATGAGGAACCGGAGGAGCATGGAGATTTACATCGGGTGGAAGCTGTACTCGGCGCCCGTTTTCCCGGTATCAACAAGAAACTTGGTGATTTTAACTTCAAGCGGCATTATGGGGCCGAAGTGAAGGAGATTAAGCGTAGCGGTCAGAGCATTGTCGGAAATCTGGAAAATGAATATCTCCGCGAAGGGGATACGCTGGTGGTGATGGCTGATGACTCTTTTGTAAAGACCTGGGGGGAATCTTCGGTGTTCGTGTTGCTGGCCAATGGCAAGGATACGGAACCGGTGCCCGGAAAGGGAAAGCGCTGGTTTGCCTTGGTTTTGCTGATATTGATGATAGTGGGTGCAACGGTTGGTGAACTTCCGGTTGTCAAGGAAGCTTTTCCGGAAATCAAGTTGGATATGTTTTTCTTCGTTTCCATTACTACTATCATTATGGCCTGGACAAAGATATTTCCGGCCCGCAAGTATACCAAATATATATCTTGGGATATTCTGATAACGATTGCTTGTGCTTTTGCTATCAGCAAGGCGATGGTGAATTCCGGAGTGGCAGATGCTGTGGCGCGTTTCATTATAGGCATGAGCCATCATTATGGCCCCCACGTGTTGCTGGCTGCTGTGTTTATCATAACGAACTTGTTTACAGAACTGATTACGAACAATGCGGCCGCGGCACTCGCTTTCCCGTTGGCACTTTCCATCTCTTCACAGATGGGAGTCAGTCCGATGCCTTTCTTCGTTGTAATTTGTATGGCGGCTTCTGCCAGCTTCTCCACTCCTATAGGGTATCAGACTAATTTGATTGTACAAGGTATCGGTAACTATAAGTTCACGGATTTTGTACGCATCGGGTTACCTTTGAATATCATTACTTTCCTGATATCCATTTTCTTGATTCCTTTAATTTGGCCATTTTAAAAAAAGAAGAAATAATAACATATGGAAGAAAACAACCACATATATCCGATATTTGACAAAATGCTGATGCGGAAAGACAAAGAAGACTTGTTGAAGCAGCACAGCGTGATGGTTTGGTTTACCGGTTTGAGCGGCTCCGGCAAAAGTACGATAGCCATTGCCTTGGAGCGCGAACTTCATAAAAGAGGATTGCTTTGCCGTATCCTGGATGGTGACAACATCCGCAGTGGCATCAACAATAACCTCGGTTTTACGGAGGCCGACCGTGTGGAGAATATCCGGCGTATAGCCGAAGTTTCCAAACTCTTTCTTGATACGGGTGTTATAACAATCGCGGCTTTTATCAGTCCTAATAACGATATTCGTGAAATGGCGGCTGATATTATCGGACAAGACGATTTTCTGGAAGTTTATGTCAGTACCCCGCTTGAAGAGTGTGAACGCCGTGACGTGAAGGGACTTTATGCCAAGGCACGTAAGGGAGAAATCAAGAATTTTACAGGTATTTCCGCGCCTTTTGAGGAACCGGCTCATCCGGCTCTGACGTTGGATACCTCTGTTCTCAGCCTGGAAGAATCGGTCAATAAACTGTTGGAACTCATTTTACCAAGAATTCAGAAGAAATAAGATATAATGAAAGAAGAATATAAATTGAGCCATTTGAAGGAACTCGAAGCAGAGTCCATTCATATTATCCGTGAAGTGGCAGCGGAGTTTGAAAATCCGGTGATGCTGTATAGTATCGGCAAGGATTCTTCGGTTATGGTGCGCTTGGCCGAAAAGGCGTTTGCTCCCGGCAAAGTGCCGTTCCCGTTGATGCACATCGATTCCAAGTGGAAGTTTAAGGAGATGATACAGTTCCGTGACGAGTATGCCAAGAAGTATGGTTGGAACCTGATAGTGGAAAGCAATATGGAAGCTTTCAATGCAGGTGTCGGGCCTTTTACGCATGGCAGCAAGGTGCATACGGACCTGATGAAAACGCAGGCTTTGCTCCACGCATTGGATAAGTATAAGTTTGATGCGGCATTCGGTGGTGCTCGTCGCGACGAGGAGAAGTCACGTGCCAAAGAGCGTATTTTCTCCTTCCGTGACAAGTTCCATCAATGGGACCCCAAAAATCAGCGTCCCGAATTGTGGGATATTTATAATGCCCGGGTACATAAAGGAGAGAGTATCCGAGTATTTCCGTTAAGTAATTGGACGGAGCTGGACATCTGGCAATATATACGTTTGGAAAATATTCCTATTGTGCCGTTGTATTTTGCCAAGGAACGTCCTTGTGTGGAGATTGACGGAAATCTGATAATGGCGGATGACGACCGCTTGCCTGAACAGTACCGCGACCAGATAAAGATGCGTATGGTGCGTTTCCGTACGCTGGGTTGCTGGCCGTTGACCGGTGCTGTGGAAAGCGATGCCGATACCATCGAGAAGATTGTCGAGGAAATGATGACCACCACCAAGAGTGAACGGACGACCCGTGTCATTGACTTCGACCAAGACGCAAGCATGGAGCAGAAGAAGCGCGAGGGATACTTCTAAAGGAATTAAAAATTAAGAATTAAAAATTAAATCATTAAGGATGAACGATTCTACACTTGATATAAAGGCTTTTCTTGATAAGGATGAGCAGAAAGACTTATTGCGCTTACTGACTGCCGGTTCTGTGGATGACGGAAAATCCACATTGATAGGCCGTCTGTTGTTCGACAGCAAGAAACTATATGAGGATCAGCTGGACGCACTGGAACGCGACAGCAAGCGCATGGGAAATGCCGGCGACCACATTGACTACGCCCTTTTGCTGGACGGCTTGAAGGCAGAGCGCGAACAAGGCATCACCATCGACGTGGCATACCGCTACTTCTCGACCAACAACCGTAAGTTTATCATTGCCGATACTCCGGGACACGAGCAGTACACACGCAACATGATTACCGGGGGCTCTACAGCTAACTTGGCAATTATTCTGGTGGATGCACGTATGGGTGTCATTACGCAGACGCGCCGGCATACTTTTCTGGTGTCGTTGCTTGGCATCAAGCATGTGGTGCTTGCTGTCAATAAGATGGACCTGGTGGATTTTTCCGAAGAACGTTTTAATGAGATAGTCGATGAATATCGGAAGTTTATAGCTCCATTGGGTATTCCTGACGTAAACTGCATTCCGCTGTCAGCTTTGGATGGCGACAATGTGGTGGAGAAATCGGAACGTACTCCTTGGTATGAGGGTATTTCACTTCTTGACTTTCTGGAGACGGTACATATTGACAACGACCATAATTTGAAGGATTTTCGTTTCCCGATTCAATACGTCTTGCGCCCCAATCTCGATTTCCGTGGTTTTTGCGGTAAGGTGGCTTCGGGTATTATTCGTAAGGGAGATGAAGTGATGGCATTGCCTTCCGGTAAGAAGTCGCATATCAAGAGTATAGTTACATACGACGGCGAATTGGATTACGCCTTTCCGCCCCAGTCCGTCACCCTGACTCTGGAAGACGAGATAGATGTGTCGAGAGGGGAAATGCTGGTACATCCGGATAACCTGCCCGTCATGGACCGCAATTTTGAAACGATGCTGGTTTGGATGGATGAAGAGCCGATGGATATCAACAAATCATTCTTCATCAAACAGACCACCAATATAAGCCGTACTCGCATCGACAGTATCAAGTATAAGGTGGATGTCAATACGATGGAGCATCTTTCCATTGACAATGGAAAGTTGAGCAAGGAAACATTGCCGATGCAGCTCAATCAGATTGCGCGTGTGGTGCTGACCACTGCCAAAGAGCTTTTCTTTGACCCTTATCGGCAGAATAAGGCTACCGGTTCGTTCATCCTGATAGACCCGATAACCAACAATACCAGTGCTGTAGGTATGATTATCGATAGGGTGGAGGATAAGGACATGCACTTAGCTGAGGACCTGCCTATGCTGAATTTGCCTAAGCTGGGTATAGCTCCCGAACATTACGAAGCTATAGAAAAGGCTGTGAAAGAGCTGGAACGCCAGGGCGTGGCCGTACGGATAGAGTGCAGTACTTCTTTATAAGTATTGCAGTTCTCTCTCGGTATCACCGGAAGAAAACCATAACATATTAATATAAAGATAATAATGGGATTGTTAGAATTCAATAAGCTTCCGATAAACACCCTGGTAGGTGCGGATTGGAAAACATTCAAGGATATAACGGGCGGTCGTGACATCGGTGCTGCCTACAAAGGCAAGTATCGGCTAACAAAAGCTGTCTGCCGCCTGCTGTCCACTTTGGCTCCTCTGCAGGACAGACGCTATGAAAAGCTTCTGGCAGATAAGCCCTTGGAGCATGATCCGGTATTCATTTTGGGACACTGGCGTAGCGGAACTACGTTTGTGCATAATGTTTTCTCCTGCGACAAGCATTTCGGCTACAACACGACATACCAGACTGTATTTCCGCATCTTATGATGTGGGGGCAGCCTTTCTTCAAGAAGAACATGAGTTGGTTGATGCCGGACAAACGTCCCACGGACAATATGGAACTTGCCGTTGACCTTCCGCAAGAAGAGGAGTTTGCTTTGGCAAATATGATGCCCTACACCTATTATAATTTCTGGTTCCTGCCCGAATATCAGCAAGAGTATGCCGATAAATACCTGCTGTTTGATGACATCACAGAGAAAGAGCTGAAAGTATTTGAGGAGACTTTCGTCAAACTGATAAAGATTTCTCTTTGGAATACGAACGGAACCCAGTTTCTTAGTAAGAATCCGCCTCATACGGGACGTGTGAAAGAGCTTGTCAAGATGTTCCCCAATGCCAAGTTTATCTATCTGATGCGTAATCCTTATACTGTTTTCGAAAGCACACGTAGTTTCTTTACTAACACCATTCAGCCGTTGAAACTGCAGGATATCAGTCATGAGGAGCTTGAGAAGAATATTTTGTCCATTTATGCCAAACTGTATCATAAGTACGAAGCGGACAAGGCATGCATTCCTGAAGGAAACTTGATAGAGGTGAAGTTTGAGGACTTCGAAGCGGACGCAATGGGAATGACTGAACATATCTACAAGGCTTTGTCCATTCCGGGCTTTGCAGAGGCGCGTGCCGATATTGAGAAGTATGTAGGCGGAAAGAAAGGATATAAGAAGAATAAATACAAGTATGATGAGCGTACAGTGCAGTTGGTTCAGGATAACTGGAATTTTGCGCTGGAACAGTGGAAGTACGATTTATAATGATTGTCAATTATCAATGAGAGAAATGATTCAAAAGAAAATTCGTATGTTGGGAGTGCTGTCTGCCATGCTTTGTTGCGGAGCCGTTTCTGCGCAGCAGCACGAGGTAGAGATGATTCCTTTCGGAAATATGGATCAATGGATTGACCGCCAAATCAAGGAATCCGGTATTATTGGCGGTGCCACGAAGAATGTGTATGCCATCGGCCCTACTGCTACTGTCACCGAAACCAAGGCATACAAGAATATGGGAGGTTCGCCGTGGGCGACATCCAATGTGATGGCCCGGGTAGCCGGTATCACGAAAACTAATACTTCTGTTTTTCCGGAAAAGCGAGGGGATGGTTTCTGCGCCCGCATGGACACCCGTATGGAAAGTGTGAAGGTTTTTGGAATAGTGGATATCACGGTGCTGGCTGCCGGCTCTATGTTTCTGGGTGAGGTGCACGAACCTATCAAGGGAACCAAAAATCCGCAGAAAATGCTGAATTCCGGCATACCGTTTACAAAGAAACCTATCGCCATACAGTTTGATTATAAAGTAAAGATGTCCGACCGCGAGAAGCGTATTCGTGCAACGGGCTTTAGCCGTATCACAGATGTGGAAGGAAAGGACTTCCCGGAAGTGAATCTGTTTCTGCAAAAGCGTTGGGAAGATGAGAAGGGGAATATCTATGCCAAGCGCGTAGGAACGATGGTCGTAAGATATTATACTACTACCGATTGGCATAATAATGCCACTTATTCCATCATGTACGGTGATATTACCGGTGACCCTGCGTACAAGGCCCACATGATGCGTCTTCAGGTTGAAGAACGCTATGCAGTTAATAGTAAAGGAGAGAGCGTACCTATTAAGGAGGTTGCCTGGGGAACGGAAGATGATGTGCCTACTCATTTGTTGTTACAGTTTACCTCCAGCCATGGCGGTGCTTACATAGGTTCTCCCGGTAATTCGTTGTGGATTGACAATGTAAAATTGGTATATTAGAATAAAAGCAGTTAAAGTTGGATGTCATACTTTAGCTGCTTTTTTAATGGAGTCACTGAGACTTTGGGTTACTTCTTATTTCTTATTTCAGATGAATTTTGTATGTCAGCCCTCCACTGAAATATTTCATCCTCTGCATTTCCACCTGCACATGCAGATGCTTGAACAACAGATAGGTGGCTCCCAAGGCAAAGTCCTTGGAGTCATATTCCGCTATCACCCTCAGCTGCGGATGGAAGGACGGATTGTAGGTGACACCCAGTGCAAAGCCATTCAGCTTGTACTCCTTGCGGTTGTTGTAAAGGTAGGAAAGATGGACACCAATCTCCTCTTTACCCACAACGGGTATATGCTTGGAGGCGGCAATGTAGAAACGGCTGTAATATCCGTTACCTTCCGTGGTGCCGACTTGCCCCCCTCCGGAAGAAGTGAACGGGTCGGACGTCCCCAGCACGACAGCCGGCATGTATTTCCAGAACTGCCCCTCCTTCAACACACGCAGTCGGGCGGAAAAGTAACGGTCCTGGTTCGTGAATCCGCTGTATCCGTATGGCTTCAATCCCAACGCCTCCGCCTTGAAAAGTGTACACGTGTAGGCCACTTCCAGAAAGGGAAAGACTGTGACATTCAGGAAGTAGTTGTAGGTATGATAGTACCAGGTGGGTGGTGTGAGCTCCTTGTTCAGGAAGTTACCGCCAACCATGAAAGTCTTGTCACGCTGCATCTCCGCAGAGGGTGCATGCAACAGCCCGGTCGTACCATACGACAACTGGGAAAAGGCCGAGAGGGAAAGGCTGCAAAACAGAACGATAAAGAATAGCTTAAACTTCATCATCACATATAAATTCAGTCGCTGATAAAAAATGGATTGCTTTATGACATGCATCGGACATAGTACCAAAAAAAGGCGTCTGAGTCCCAGACGCCTTCATTTTTAGAGTCTATTTGTCACTTGGAGTTATTATTCCAGGATAACTACACGGTTCAGGAAGTTCTTGCCGAACATGTTTTCAGTACCTCCGAATCCTACGAGCTCAAGTTGGTCTTTACTTACACCTTCTGCAATCAAAGCATCGTAAACAACCTGAGCACGCTTTTCAGACAGTTTCTGGTTCCAAGAAGCGCTACCGGTAGCCTTATCGCAATAACCGGCAACTTTGTACTTCCTATCCGGATTAGCCTTCAGAATCTTGGCAGCCAACTGGATGTTAACCTTGCCATAGTCGTCCAGACGGGCGCTGCCAATCTTGAAGAAGATGGCACGCGGACCGGCAACTTCAACTTCCTTGGTCACTTCCTTAACTTCAGGTTTAGCGTTGGCCAGTGCATTCTTGCAGTTAGCCAGGTCAGCCTGAGCCTGAGCCAGTTCACTTCTATATCTGTTGATTTCCGCATTGACTGCGTCTTCGTCAATCTTAGAAACCGGAACGAACTTCTTACCGCCGAAGATGTAGCTAACACCTGCGGTCAGCATACCTGTACCTTCAGCCTTGCGATGGCTGCTGATATTACCGAAAATGGACGGAGCGATGGCACCGCGAGCTTCTACGTCAATGGTCCACTTGGTGTTGATATTGAACTTCAAGCCCAAACCGGCAGAAGCGCCTACACGTGCTCTAGCCTTTTCATCTCCATCAGGAATCATTGTTCCATCGTTTTGAATCAGCACATTTGCTGACTTTGCAACAGTTACTTGAGGACCCAAGAATCCATAAACTTCAAAGAAACGGTTAGGATTAACGCCTGCGAACAATGTAGAAAGATTGATCATTGCATCAATGTTACCACCAAAGTACGTCTTATTGTGTTCCCAATATGAGTTATCCAGACACAAGTGCTGAGTAACGCCATTGAACTGGGCACGTACACCCCATGTCGGAGTAATCAACTTACCAACTGATACGCTGAAATGCGGAGCCAATTTATTGAAACCATCATTGTTGATAGCGTGGACACCACCACCTACACTCACGAAAATATTATCGCTCCATTTCGGAGTGTAGTAGTTCGTTTTTTCTTGTGCATTCAGATTTGCTGCACAAGCGCCTGCTAATAATAAGGAGGCTATTACTAATTTACTTTTCATTATTCCTTTAGTTTAAAATTAAAATAATAACTAAAACTATTATTATTCAGCAGCACCGTCACCACCACCGGCATTGTTACCATTGCCATGACCGTGACCATGACCATGTTCAGTTGAAGTAAAGACTGGATCTACAACAGTCTTAACTACCTTCTTAATCTTTACATTAGGAATAGTGTACAGTTTGCCATCCACCACTGTAGAGATTGTATTATCAGAAGTTTCGTATTCTGTAGTAGTCTTCAAAGTTACAATAGTATAAGCAGGAACTGTTACTTTCTTAGTATAAGTTACATCTGTGATACCCGGGCTATATGATTTAACCAATGCTTTCAACACCTTTTTTACTTCATCATCAGACAATCCTCTAGTTATAGGCATAGCATCAATCGATGCATTTACAGCAGCAATATTAGTAACTTCTTGTCCAACTTTTGCTGTATATGGCAGATCCATTTCTTTTTCTTTACTACTTGTATTTTCACCACCTTTTTGTTCTCCTCCAACTTCACTAGGGGTAATAGTTTCCTCATCCTGATCAACAACAACATCTTCAGCAGCATTCAGTTCTTGTTGCAAGAAAATACTTACCGGAATCAAAGCAAATTGTCCTTTATTCAAAGCAGGAACAGTAGCTTGGCCTTCTCCAGACAGATACTCGTCTTTTGTAGCTGCAAAAGTTCTTGTTGCAGCAGCAATCTTTCCATCTGAACCAGCTTCAATTACGAAAGGATTGCTAGTAATAGCAGCACCATTTTCTGTAATGCTTGCACCATTTATGATAGAACCATCTGATAAATCATATACAGTAATAGCAACAGTAGCACTTGCAGGGTCCAATTCTACAGGCGCAACATTGAATTCTTCTTTTTCGCAGCTTGTGAACATCACACTTGTCAAAGCCACTGCCGCCAATGCTAATTTAGCATTTACGCCACTTAAAAAAATTTTCTTTTTCATCTCAATTAATTAATTAAAAATTTAACAATTCTGACTTAATAAAATATGGGTTAAAACTATTTCTTTCCATTATATTATCACTTGCTTCTGCCTTATAGTCCTTATAATAATACCTTTCATTACCCGCATTATAAGCAATGCCCATGTTAGTAGAAGTATTCACACGTGGGATATGCCCCCTTCTTTTATATTTGTATGGAGGCAATGCCACTTGAAACCGAAATCCTCCATTTGCTTTGGCATGCTCCGCCTTCATCGCATAAAAGCCTATCGAACAATAGCGGAAATGACGGATCATTTCAAACCGACCCCCCTTTTCCTTCAACAAATACTGTTCAGCCTTCAGTGTGAACAGTGTATTAAATCGTGGCCAATAGTAACATAAAGCTCTAAAGCAGCCAAAGGAGAATAAGAGAGGTTGGAACGTAAACAGTTGGGAATGAGCAGATTTGCACAAAGTTGCCAAATCGACATAAAGCAAGCGAGTGAGGAATATTGAAGTAGTTCAGTTACTAAATCGTGAGCCACAGTTACCTATGCAAAGCAGGTAACAATGCGGAAAGGCAACTTTGTGCATCAACGGATTTTATTGCACTGATTCTCAATGCTTTGTGTATCAAGGAACGCTTACAAAATGATTATATTTGCACACTCAAAATGTAAGCGTTATGAAAATCGAAAAATTCAAGGTGTTGCTCTACCTAAAAAAGAGCGGAATGGACAAGAATGGAAAAGCTCCCATCATGGGACGCATCACGGTGAACAGGACTATGGCGCAGTTCTCCTGCAAGTTGTCTTGCACTCCATCGCTTTGGAATCCTCGTGCCAGCCGATTGGAGGGCAAGAGCAAGGAAGCCGTGGAGACCAACAAGGACATCGGGCAGTTGTTGCTTTCCATCCAAAAGGCTTTCGATGTGCTTGTGGAAAAGAGAACGGACTTCGAGGCTAAGGATGTCAAGGAGGCTTTGCAGGGCAGCGTCAAGACACAGACCACCCTTCTCTCCTTCGTGGACGAGCATATCAGTGAACTCAGCACCCATGAGGGCATCGATATGTCGAAGAGCAGTGTCTGGACTTACAGAAAGATTCGCAAGAATCTCGCTGAGTTCATCGGGGAGAAGTATAGGTTGACTGATTTGGCTTTCGGACAGCTGACCGAGCCTTTCATCAGTGACTTTCACCATTACCTGCTTGACGAGAAAGGCTTTTCATCAGGAACCATCACCATCTATGTGTCGCTCTTCAAGAAGATGTGCCGCATCGCCTTTGAGCGAGGCTTGTGCAAGAACCTGCTGTTCGCCCATTATCGGGTTGGCACTCCAAGGGTTACGACACCCAAGGCTCTCAGCATGTCTGATTTCATAAAAATCCGTGATGTGGAACTGCCCGAAGACAAGCCGAGACTATCCGTTAGCCGTGACCTGTTTCTTTTCGCCTGCTATGCAGGAACAGCCTTCATAGACACCGTTTCCATCACGAAAGCCAATGTCAAGGTGTTGGAGGATGGCGACAAATGGCTCATCTATAACCGCAAGAAGACCGGAACACTTGCCAGGGTGAAACTCCTGCCCGAGGCGTTGGAGCTGATGGCGAAATACGAGGACGGGGCAAGAGATACCCTTTTCCCATTGCTGAACACGAATCGTGTTCGTATCGATCTCATCACCATCTGCAAGCTGGCGGAAACGAGCAAGACCTATTCCTACCATTCGGGACGGCACTCGTTCGCCAGCCTCATTACGCTGGAGGCTGGTGTGCCGATGGAGACCATCTGCAAGATGCTCGGTCACAAGGATGTGAAGATGACGCAGCGGTATGCGAGAGTAACCCAAAAGAAGCTGTTTGAGGACATGGACAAGTTCATCGCTGCAACCGAGAAGGACTTTATTCTCGCATTATGAACAAGGCTTTCAACTTTTCTTTTTACAGTTTCAACTACATTATTATATTATAAGGACAACAACTATGAGCAGAAGTACATTTTCAATTTTGCCTTACATCAACAGACAGAAGGTGAAGGCAGACGGAACAGCCAACATACTTTGCCGCATCACCGTTGACGGCAAAAGTGCAGCCATTTCCACAGGCATATCCTGTACCCCACAGGAGTGGAACGCCAAGAAGGGAGAGGTACGGAACGCAAGGGACAACGGACGATTGGCAAGTTTCCTTGCTGAGGTCAAGGATAAATACAACTCACTTCTTACCGCCAACGGCATCATCACCGTGGAAATGCTGAAGGCAGTGTTGAAGGACAAGGACACGACAGGAAGGTTCTTGCTGAACTTTGGTGATACCATCGTGGAATGGTATCGAACCTCAAAAGCCAGACAAACCTTTCTGCACAAGCGGACATGGCAGAAGAACCTGAGAGCCTTTGTCCATTCGTTGGATAAGGACGACATCGCCTTTGAGGACATAGACGAGAATTTCGGGGAGGAATACAAGCTGTTCCTGAAACGAGACCAGGGACGTATCGACAGCTACGTGAACCATTGCCTTCTCTGGCTGAACATGTTGATGTACAAGGCAGTGGACAGGAGCATTATCCGCTTCAATCCCATAGCCAAGATAGGGTATGAGAAGAAGGCAGCCCCGAAGATGACCCATATCAGCAAGGCAGACTTCATCAAGATGCTCTCTACCCCGATGGCTGACGAGCGAACGGAGCTTGCACGCAGATGTTTCATTTTTGCCTCGCTCACCTCCTTATCCTATATAGATGTAAAGAAACTGTACCCTCACCATATCAGTGAGAACTCCGATGGTAGGAAGTTCATCCGCAAGGAAAGAGAGAAGACAGGCGTGGAGTTCTTCGTACCACTCCATCCGATAGCCGAGAAGATTCTTTCGCTCTACAATACCACGGACGACAGCAAGCCTGTTTTTCCACTGGGTGAGAAGAAAGACATCTATCTTGATGTGCATACCCTTGGAATGGTGCTTGGTATAAGTAATAAGTTGGGATTCCACGCCAGCCGCCATACATTCGGAGTCTTGATGCTCAACGAGGACATTCCCATCGGCAGCATAGCCAAGATGATGGGACACGCAGACATTACAAGCACACAGGTCTATGCGCAGGTGACGGAGCAGAAGATTTCAAATGACATGGATAAGCTTATTGCCAAGCGAGAAAGGAACAGATTGTCGAACGAAAAACTATTGGAAAATGAACAGAGGAGTTATAACTATCAGCGAGAGCGGAACGGTATCCATGCCGACCGATACTGTATGGATGACCATGCAGGAGATTGCCGACATGTATAATGTATTCGGCTGCTATGTGCGCAAGGCTGTCAAGGCTGTATTCAAGGACGGCATTCTGAAAGAGCAGGGTGTACGCCGTCATGTCAGGAAGAACGACCGCATCTGCTATGATGTGTATAGCCTTGAACTCGTCATTGCGGTAGCCTTCCGTATTGACAGCATTGAGAGCAGAGCCTTTCGGGAGTTCATCATGCAGTCCGTCATCGGCAAGCAGACAAGCCGCACTAAACTGGTCTGTATCTTTACAGAGAATGCAATGGCATAGACCTGCCATAAAGCAACGTTCCTTGGAGGCTTTGCGCCTCTAAAAAAGCCGCACTAAACTGGTCTGTATCTTTACAGAGAATGCAATGGCATAGCCCTGCCATAAAGCAACGTTCCTTGGAGGCTTTGCGCCTCCAGCCACTTGGGCGAACCACCGCAGTGTGTTTTAGCATGGTATTAGATTTTATACAGACCATACGGAGAACACTCGGCAAACACGACCAACTCGGTATAGCCAATAAAACGAGGCGACAACCTATAACAACCACGCTCGGTAAGTTATACGTTGTCGCCTTGTTCATTTCACCCCACTCATCAAGGACATTCTCCTACACACCTTTCATTCTGTACGCTTCACGATAGTTAGCCATCAGAATCTTCTGAATGTCGGACTCGCGGTAGAGTATCTTTCCGCCAAGCTGGATATACGGGATGACACCGTTGTTTCGGTAGTCCTGCAGGGTTCTTCGGCTCAGTTGCAGCCTGGCACAAAGCTCCTTGTCCGTCATGAAGCGCTCACCGCCAAGCATGGGGCGGTAGTTCATCACGGCACGTTCAAAATTGTCAACCATTCGGTTGAGGTGGTTCACGATGTGGTTCATCCACTCGCTGTTTCTTGTCATTACTTCATTGCTCATAGTTGTCTCGTTTTATAGTTGATACTTACGTTACTCGGTTTACTTGCTGCTTTGGATAAAGTGGCTGTTGTATATTGACAGCCTAACCTGTGCGCTTGCGAAAGCGCATGTCCTTTTTCTTGTCCTCCACTACTGCTACGATAGCCATCACGTCCTCCGGCTTGTAGTAGGTCTTGTGGCTGATTTGCGTATAAGCCAAAGTTCCGTTGTCCCGAAGCGTCTGCACTGTCCGTGGGCAGATGTTGAGCGTCTGACACACGTCCTGCGTGTCGAGCCACTTGTTCATGGTCTTGTCCTCACTGCGCTCACGGATTCTGTCCATGCGCTTCACGAAGTTCTCCAACTGGGCATCAAGATAGTTGAATGCCTCTTCCTCGAATACGATGAATCCCATACTTTTCTTTTTTCTAAGTTAATACTATGTTGTATGTCGCAAAGCTCCACGCATATGCTGTGCTCCACGTTTGTGAGTGCAAAGATAAGGCACGGCAATCTAAAAACAAGCGTTTTCAATTTCTGTGGCAGTATGTTGCCGGGGTTTGCCGACTTCAACGCCAAAAACAACAAGAAAAACTTGCACGACTGCAACGAATACATGAACAATGATGAGTTGAGAAATACGTTGAAGTTCTCACAACTATCTCGGTATGCAAATAAGCAAGCCACAACTAAATTGCCACGTTACACCCAATCAGTTGCATGGCTGCACTCAGTACACTTACTTTGCACCCGACAATCGGTCAATGGTGCAAACCGTGACCACTATACTAACAAATAAAACAGCATAAGCTATGGTAAGAACAAAAGAAACGAAAATGTCTCCTGAACAGCAGGAGAAAATGACACAGGAGGTGGTGGCTTCGCTTCAATCATCCACTTATGGTAAAGACTATGCCCAAGAACATAGCTCTTTCTTTGAAGAGGTGGAGAACTCCGATTTAGAAGTTGTGACAGAGAATGTGGCTGCAACAACCTCCAACATGGAGGACGAGCTGACGAACGAGGTTCAATCGCCACCGAATCCGCAGAAGCGCATCAGTGGCAAGCAGCGCAAGGCGACATTAGAGGAGTATCAGCAGACCTTCCTCCAAGTTCCAAGGATTGACGACCGCAAGCCAGTCTTCGTCAGTTCCGATGTACGAGACCGTCTTGATCGAGTCGTCCGCATCCTCGGAGGGAGGCGCATGAGCGTATCGGGCATCATCGAGAACATCGTGCGCCACCACCTAAGCCTTTATGAAGAAGACTTCGAGGCTTGGCGCAAATTGTGAGAATTAAGGTCTGCGACCTTGGACGTGGATAGCTGAAAGGCTGTAGTTCCAACTAACGTGTTCTGAGAGGGAGCGAGGTTATGTTTTGGGAACCCCAAAACGCCTCGCTCCACCATGAGGGCGGAGGAACTTTGCTCCCGATGGTCGCAGAAAGTGAGTGTACCAACTGTAAACAGTATATCGAATGACAAGCATGCAGGAACAGGACAGGAGAAAGGGCGGAAGACCGCCAACAGGCAGGGTTCGCAAGCTGTCGAAGTCTGTCACGGTAAAGTTCTCGAAGCCAAGCTACGAGGCTTTGAGACTGAGGGCGAGAAAAGCCAACCGCAAGTTGGCGGAGTACATCCGTGAGTCCGCCTTGAACGGTGAGGTGGTGAGCGGACACAACACAGAGACGGTTGCCATTGCCAAGAACCTCATCGGTATGGCAAACAACCTCAACCAACTTACCAAGCTGTCGCATCAGAGAGGTTTCCATGAAACTCATGTGTATGTGGTGGACTTGTTGAGAAGATTGAAAGAAATCCTTGGCGAGTATCGCCAAGCAAGTTATAAACCGAAGCCAAGCAGTATGGGCAGAAAGGAGGATACCACATGATAGGCAAGCTAAAGAAAGGCAGCTCATTTGGTGGTTGCATCCGCTATGTTACAGGCAAGGATGAGGCGAAAATCCTTGCCTCGGATGGTGTGTTACTCGGTACAAATACTGAGATGGCGCAAAGTTTCGAGCTACAAAGGCAACTAAATCCAAAGATTAAGAAGCCTGTGGGACACATCGCCTTGAGCTTCAAGCCCGAAGACAAGCCTCGTTTGACGGATGAACTCATGGCTAAGATAGCCCTTGAATACATGCAGATGATGGGCATCACTGATACCCAATTCATCATCGTAAGGCATCACAACACGGATAATCCACATTGCCATATTGTGTATAACCGCATCAATAACGAGGGCAAGCTCATATCAGACAGGAATGATTACAGGCGTAATGAGCAAGTTACCAAGGCTCTAAAATCCAAATATGGACTGACTTATGGAACGGATAAGAGCAAGACTAACACTCACAGATTGCGCAATGCGGAACGTGCCAAATACGAGATTCACAATGCAGTCAAAGATGCCTTAAAAGTTGCAGATAGCTGGCAGAAGTTCAAGAATGAACTTGCAAAACGAGGTGTTCGCTTGGAGCTTGTCTATAAGGACAAGGAGAGAACCAAGGTACAAGGCATCCGATTCTGTAAGGACGGATATAGTTTCAAGGGTACGCAGATTAGCCGAGGCTATAGCTTTGGCAAGCTGAATGCAAGGTTTGAGGGAATGGAGAACCATGTATCACCAAAATCCAACTCTACTCTGCAATACGAGCAAGGCTATCACAAGAGCAACCATGAGCCATCCATGTCGGATAGCAGCCAAGACCCTTGGGACGGCATTTCTTCCATTGGACTTTTTGCTTCTGCCAACGCTCAGACCTTTGAGTCTTTCCCTGAGGACGAATCATCCAAGAAGAAAAAGAAGAAACGCAGAAGAGGCTTTAGCCTTTGATGCAAGTTACAAACCATTCAAACAACAAAAGAAAGATGAAAGAAGAACTATTGGAAGCCATCTACGGCACAGTTGAGAGATTGGAGCAGAAAGTCGATGAACTTTCTGCCTCACCAAAGAATACAGAGGCGGAAAGCACTCCAGTCTCTGTAAGTGTTGATACAAGCAAACTTGAAAAAGCTATTCTTGCTATGGCTGTAAAAGAAGGGGAAGCTATTGACAAATTGGTAAGATTAAGAGAGGCTATCTGTATCTTTACCGACCTTACCAAGAAAGAAGCAAGCAAAGATGAACAGCGAAGCAAACTCTTGTTTGATACCATTAATCAGGTGAAACAAGAGCTGAATGCCACATCAAAAAATGTGCAGGACAAACTTCACTCAATGGATAACACACCTCTGAAGAAAGTAGTGACTCATCGCTTCGAGCCAACTTCAAAGTATGTTCTTCTTTTCATTGGAGGCTTGGCTCTATCTCTTGTCATCTCCATTTGGGGCAACCTAGCCCAATGGCGAGAGTATCAAGCTTGGGAGGTAGCAGATTTGAAATATCGGGCATTGAAGATGGTTCTTCCATCTGACGACCCCAATGTTCGATACATCGAAAAGCATTTTTCTGTTTGCCGAGATGAGAAAGTTATAGATGATGTAAGAAATCGTGTTGCTGCCTACGAGGATTCTATTCGCCATCATCATGAAATGGTTGAAATGGCTACTTATAAAGATAGTATAGCCAATAAGCTTTTGCAAGAATCAAATCGCATAAAACGTGCTATGAAAAGCTCAAAATAAAGTTTCTGGAAACTAACTAAACTAAATGAGAGGGAAATAAACTTAATACATTCCCCTCTCATTTATTTAGTGTAATTTTGGAATATAATCTTTATCCCTTTATAATAAGGACATTGGGAGGACTGTCCGATTTTGAGGTAACGAATTGCCAACCGTTCTTGTTGCTGCATTCTGCTTTGATATGCTTTCTTGGCATCTCGTCTATGCTACAAAACGTTCTGAAATTTGCTGTGCTTTCACTAACGAGTGCGATTGTAACTGAATCAATATAGCAGAAATACGGTCTATTCTATTCATTTTGCATCTTTAATTTGAATATTTGAATCTTCAATAATAACAGCTTGTTTATTACTTATAGGAATAAGCTGCAACTTCTCATTATATAGTTGAACTATCTTTTCACCTTTTTTCTTGAATGGAAAATTTCCATAATGGGGAATCGTATAAAAATCGACCAAATCTAAAGAAGTACAGTCTTTCAATTCAGGAGCCTTTTCTATTGGATCAAAATTCACACTTCTCATATATTCTGCATCGGGAGAGGCTATTATTGCTCCGGCAGATTCCCCAATATACAGTTTACCCAATTTCACTTGTTTAGATATAATTTTATCAACACCTTTTCTTTTTAACTCTTGCAAAAGGAAAAATGTATTTCCACCTGTTATGTAGATATAATCGCATTTATGTAATATAGAAGATATTTCCTCTTTGGACAGTTGGGTAATCTCGACTTCTTCAACAATCATTCCTGCTTCTTCTAAAGCCTTTTTCCCCTTTTTTACATAGAATCGTATTGGTTCTGTAAGGCTTGCAGTTGGTATAAAAGCTATAATTTTCCCTTGCAAATCTTCTTTGGCACAATCGACAAATAGATTAGCAACATCAGCAAATGATGAGCATAAAAATAATCTTTTCATATTTTATAATATTAAGTTGAATACTTTTTGATACAAAGATAGCGTCTTCTATGACAGCTCTATGTCAGTAAGTCTAAATATTGAAGAGTTTTTTCTTCGAAAGTACTTATTTTTTATAAGTAATTGAGAATGAGATAAGTTTTTATCTCATAAAAAGAAGAGGTTACGAATTAGAAATATACAGAATGTAGCATCCTGCCGTGATTTGCATAACCATTCAAAGAACTCTTTCGGTTGCAAAGATACGATATTTAATCGGGGACAAAGAATGTTTTGAGATTTTTTAAGTATTTGCGTCTTTTCGATGAGCCAAGGACAGCTCATGTTTCTTTCGATGGCAACGACAATGCATCTTATAACTGCAACATCATAAGCCATAATGCCAAACTTATACATAGGGAAGATGGCAACTATTTTATGGCTACAGCCACTGTGAGCACATAGGGACAAAATACCCCAATATTGCAACAGTACATAAAAGCCGATGTCAGAATCATCGTCAGCAATAAAACGTTATGGCAGCAGGTTTTCGGATAAGCTATGTCCGAATACCTGCTGTTTGTTTTTTTTGGATGCATATTGTGTTGGTAAGCATCAGATTTTACGCAAAAGTTCTAATTTCCATAAAATTCCTCTTGTAAATCATTGGATATTTAGAAAAATATCGTATCTTTGTCCCCGAATTGAGGCGTTCTTTGCATATTGCAAAATACAGAAACGAGCAGAAGTCCGCTCGTTTCCATATTGTTACCTATATAATATAGGCAAACGCCCAACTTCTTGATTTTCAATCAAAGTCCAATTTAGAGCGAGTTAGCAATATAAATTTCCACCCAAAGACCACGTCATACGCCATAATGAAGGATCATATTGGAACCTAAATCCGTCCCAACGTCCAGCTCCCGTATATCCTATTCTTGCCAACAAAGAAAAACGTTCATCTTTAAAGGGGCGAAAGAAATCTACATCAGCACCATATCGGTTACCACTAAAATAGCCTACAGAGAATTTACCAAAAACATTATAAGGCAACCTGAAACGTTGTGAAAGAGTTAGGAAACCCGGATGAACCTTTCCTTCCCGAGCTCCATATCCATCATTATAAACCGGTATCTTCACTTGTGCTGTGGCTTTCATCCCCTTCCATAACGAAATTTCTATTGCAGGGCTCAAATCAAATAGAATTTGATAAATCTGCGTAATAATCACGTTCTTGAAAGAGAATTCCGGATACACCAATATATCAATCTTGAACAAAGAACTATTTTTCAACTTTATTTTTCGTGCATTTTTCCAAGTATCACCCAATTCATAGCTTACATTCCAGTCATCACGTTCTGC
>NZ_QTMH01000007.1:0-166167 GCF_003603065.1 Bacteroides sp. AF20-13LB | reverse complement strand
CAAGTATCACCCAATTCATAGCTTACATTCCAGTCATCACGTTCTGCTTGGAGCACCGAATCTCCCTTTATGGGATGATAATAAAGAGAAATCTGGGGTACATTATTATCCAGAACTATTATGCGGCATGACTTTTCTTCCGGTACACCTGCTAATAAATGGGCTTTCTATCTAAAACACAGACAATCCTTGGCTTCTCTCTCTTTGTTTGTCTGCTGTTGCATAGGGGATTAATGATGCCTAACGGCCATGAACAACTCTGCTAATGGTCGTCAAGCGATTGCTTTATGGCCGTAAGCAGGGTTGTTCATGACTGTTAGGCGTCACTAACCCCAAGACTTTTCGGATGAAGTACGTAGCCTGCATCTATTGTGGATAGGGCGCAAATGTATTGTACAACAACTTAAAGGACATTAGACGGCATTATTCATAGCCATGAGTTAGAAATCATCCGCTTGAATGGCTCACTCTACCGGTACCTTTCATAGTCCCTGCGGAATGATGCGTCCTACCGCCCAACTCGATATCCACCGATTTCGTAGAAGAGCAAGCTCGAAAATGCAGGAAAAACGAACTGATTGATTTATGTAGCTCTTACGTAATATTATGCTAGTAAACAGGTGGTTACTGCAAAACCTCGGCGTTTCAGGCAGGTGGAAGCAAAATTTGCTTCCACCTTTTCGGCTTGCTTCCACCGCAGGGCAAATGCCGATGGATAGGGGAATGCAGAAGGTGGGTGGAAGTGTGGAAGCAAAGTGATGGAAAATAAATTTCCAGAGAAAGTTTCCGCCGCCATAGCAATAGCCACACTCTTGATAGTTTAATTGTTACTGGCTTATTATTATATTTGTTCTTTCAGTAACGCTGTGCCCTATACTGTAAATATTTGATAGTTAATAAGGTAATTATAAAAAAAGACAAGAGTGATAGAACATGAAAGCAATTTGTAGGATTGATTTTTGTTACTGCTTTGTTACTACTAATAATAAACTGTATGTTTTTATTTAAAGAATATGAAAAAGCAATTGAATTTAAAAGAGCCAATAAAGGTGAGAACAAAAAAATTGGTTAATGGATGCCAATCCATATATCTGGATATTTATATGAATGGAAGGCGGCAATACGAATTCTTAAAGTTGTATATTATCCCTGAACATAATCAAGCTGATAAAAAAAGAAATGTCGAGACGCTAAATTTGGCAAATGCGATAAAGGCTCAGAAGATTTTGGAAATATATAATCAAACTTACGGATTTAATCATAACAGATTGTCCAATATGAAGCTGACTGGCTATATGAAATTAATAGCAGAACAAAGTGTGAACAATAGAGTACGGAAAAGTGCCATACATGCCGTTGTATGCCATTTGGAAAGATATACTCCGAATGGAATATTGCTAAGGAAGGTGGACAAGACTTATTTGTTGGGTTTTATAGATTACTTGAAGAAAACAAAACAAGAACATTGTAAGAAGGAAAAGACATTGCATGTTAACACCCAATTCTATTATTTGAAAACGCTGCGCTACTGCTTGAATAGGGCCGTCTCTGAAGATTATATAACTGTTAATCCGATGAATAAGATAAAGAACGAGGACAAACCAAAACGTAATCGAACAGAAAGGGATTATCTTACTATAAAGGAATTGACCAGATTGGTTCATACTCCTTTTTATAATACCTTATTAAGGAAAGCATTTTTATTCAGCTGTTTTTGTGGATTGAGGCATTGTGATATTATTGCATTGAGATGGGAAGATATACGCTATGATGAAAATGGCAATGCACTATTGAGTATTATTCAGAAGAAGACGAAAGAAGCCATATCGCTTCCACTCTGTTCGGAAGCCATAAAACATCTGCCAGACAGAGGAAATGCACCAGAAACGGAAAAGGTGTTTGCCGGATTGGTCTCACTGGGGAGAAGTAATGTAATTTTACACAAATGGGTTGAACAAGCTGGGATATCAAAGCATGTAACATTTCATACAGCGCGCCACACACATGCAACAATGATGCTGACACTGGGAGTAGATTTATATACGGTCTCCAAACTATTGGGACATACCAATATACAAACAACACAAATTTATGCAAAGCTTGTAGATGAAAGTAAAAAGAAAGCTATTGATTTAATTCCTAATATATCATAGGGGTTGGTTAAATGCGAAGTGCAATTTGTCATTCTCTTTAATTCTTGCAGATATTTCTTCTATTTATCCTTTTTCAGAGAAAAGTGAATTAGCAAAAACATCTGAAAAATGACTATTTGGCACAAAAAACAACATTCTGTATAGTAATTATGCATAGCTATATTAAGGATTTTAAGATAGCTAATATATTTCATATAAACATTCTGAGTATTTGTTGGGGGCTTTTGAAGAAAAAACAACATTATTTCATTTTTTCATATAAAAATCTTTGGTATTATTAAAAATGTGTCTATTTTTGCAGCATATTTTGTGTTATACGAACACAAAAAATGGTTGAAAAAGATGAGGTATAAAAACTCTAACATAAGAAAGTGCCTAAATACTAAAACAATAGCACTGTGTGCAGCGTTCTTTTTATACTGTTTGCTCCCTTTAAAAGGGATTTGCCAAACGGGGGAAAGTACTGTAGATGCTTTAGTGGAAATGGGATTTGAAAATGTTGGATGGACAGAAGATGGCAATGAACGTGTGTATGTTCTGCAGAACTCTGCATATCGTTTGCAAGGCGTAGGCATAGGCAAAGCGGTGGATGTTATTCAAAAGATGGGTTTACCGGAAGAAAAGTCATGCCGGATAATAGTTCTGGACAATAATGTACCTCAGATTTCTCTTTATTATCATCCCATAAAGGGGGATTCGGTGCTCCAAGCAGAACGTGATGACTGGAATGTAAGCTATGAATTGGGTGATACTTGGAAAAATGCACGGAAAATAAAGTTGAAAAATAGTTCTTTGTTCAAGATTGATGTATTGGTATATCCTCAATTAGCTTTCAAGAATCTGGTGATTACACAGATTTACCAGGTCTTGTTTGATTTGAGTCCTGCGATAGAAGTTTCGTTATGGAAAGGTATGAAATTAACGGCACAGTTGAAAATACCGGTTTATAATGATGGGTATGGAAGGTTTGAAGATAAAGTTCATCCAGGACATATTACAATTTCACAGCGTTTTAGATTACCGTATAATGTGTTTGGTAAAGTGACTGTGGGATGTTTTAGTGCTGACCAATATGGAGTGGACGCCGAATTTTATCGCCCTTTTAAGGATGAACGCTTTTCCTTAATGGCTCGGATTGGGTATACAGGAATGGGATATTGGAGCGGATTTCGCTATGTATATGATCCTTCGACAGCACTTGTTACTTGGTCTTTGGGCGGTAGCTTTTATTGGCCGCAATTTAACACTCAGTTTAATCTGAAAGCAGAACAGTATTTATTGAAGGAGAAAGGTGTTAAATTTGAAATGATTCGCCATTTTCGCTATTGTTCGATTGGTTTCTATGCAATGAAAGCAGAACATGCAAAGATGAATGGAGGCTTCCGATTTCAAGTGGCATTACCTCCTTATAAATATAAAAGGAAAGGATATATACCTCGTGTGAATACCTCTGCTAATATGGGCATTGTTTATAATGCAGGTAATGAAAGGTACTATTATAGACAGTATAAAGCGGAAGTTAGTGACAATATAATGGAAGAAAATAGTTTTAACCCATATTTTATTAAGTCAGAATTGTTAAATTTTTAATTAATTAATTGAGATGAAAAAGATTAAATTCTTAAACGGCATAAGTGCAGTATTTGCGTTAGCCGTAGTAGCTTTAGCTACAACTTTAACTTCTTGTGAGAAGGAAGAGTTCAACGTTAATGTAACTCCTACTAATGCACAAGCTGTTATTAGTCCGATTGTGCTTGCTATAGAGGATGGTGTTACTACAGATGTAACTGGCCAAGCCACTATCGCACCTGCAGAGTTGACATTTACTGGTAATCCTACTCTGGCTGCTAAGAGTGTTGATGTTACAGCTTCTTATAATGGTTTGAGTGCAACTGTTACAGTTAAGGTTCCTGCTTTGCAAGCTGGGCAATTTGCTACTCTGACTCCGACTATCATTCTTCAGGAAGAAGATGCTGAGACTAAGATTGTAGCAGAATCTACAAAACTTGAACCAGTAACGGATCCTAAAGTTAAGACTTGGGATAACTACGAGCTTTATTGGTTTGACATTCCATCATTCCCTTATGTAGTAAAAGAAGGTGCAAAAGTAGGTGCAAAGAAAATCAATACAACTGATCTTATTGAACGCGCAGCTATTGAATCTTTCTTTAACACGCTTGAGAATACATATGAGGAAACGACAGTAACAACACCGGAGAATAAGTATAAAGTTTATGCTAACTCTAGAACAACTGCATCTATTACTTATACTGTTGTAACAACTGAATATAAAGTAGTGAAGAAGGCTGTAACAAAAGCTGAAACAGAGCCTTTAGCTTCTATTGAAGTAGATGATTATACAACTTCTACACTGTTTGTTCTTGAAAATCAAGATATTCCTGGTCACGGTCATAGCCACGGTCATGGTCATGGTCATGGTGAAGGCAATGCCGGTGGTGGTGTTGGTGAACTTGATTAATAGAAGTTTTAGTTGTTATTTATCTTAAACTCAAGAGAAAATGAAAAGTAAATTAATGATAGCCTCCTTACTATTGGCAGGCGCTTGTGCAGCAAATCTGAATGCACAGGAAAAAACGAAC
Organism: Bacteroides sp. AF20-13LB; assembly: GCF_003603065.1. Classification (NCBI taxonomy): domain Bacteria; kingdom Pseudomonadati; phylum Bacteroidota; class Bacteroidia; order Bacteroidales; family Bacteroidaceae; genus Bacteroides; species Bacteroides sp. AF20-13LB. The sequence continues at coordinate 161,414 of NZ_QTMH01000007.1, read as the reverse complement.
TACTACACTCCGAAATGGAGCGATAATATTTTTGTCAGTGTAGGTGGTGGTATCCACGCCATCAACAATGACGGTTTCAATAAGATTGCTCCGCATTTCAGCGTGTCAGTTGGTAAGCTGATTACTCCGACTTGGGGGGTACGTGCTCAGGTAAACGGTATTACTCAGCATTTGTGTTTGGATGATGCATACTGGGAACACAACAAGACTTATGTAGGTGGTAACATTGATGCAATGATCAATCTTTCTACATTGTTTGCCGGTGCTAATCCTAACCGTTTCTTCGAAGTTTACGGTTTCTTGGGACCTCAAATTTCTGTAGCAAAATCTCAAAATGTGGATGTTACAATTAGTGCTGACGGTACTTCGCAGTCTATGGCTCCTGCCGGTGAAGCTGAAATGCGTGCACGTATCGGCGCTTCTGCCGGTTTGGGCTTGAAGTTCAATATCAACACTAAGTGGACCATTGACGTAGAAGCTCGCGGTGCCATCGCTCCGTCCATTTTCGGTAATATCAGCAGCCATCGCAAGGCTGAAGGTACAGGTATGCTGACCGCAGGTGTTAGCTACATCTTCGGCGGTAAGAAGTTCGTTCCGGTTTCTAAGATTGACGAAGACGCAGTCAATGCGGAAATCAACAGATATAGAAGTGAACTGGCTCAGGCTCAGGCTGACCTGGCTAACTGCAAGAATGCACTGGCCAACGCTAAACCTGAAGTTAAGGAAGTGACCAAGGAAGTTGAAGTTGCCGGTCCGCGTGCCATCTTCTTCAAGATTGGCAGCGCCCGTCTGGACGACTATGGCAAGGTTAACATCGAACTGGCTGCCAAGATTCTGAAGGCTAATCCGGACAAGAAGTACAAAGTTGCAGGTTATGCAGACAAGGCTACCGGTAGCGCTTCTTGGAACCAGAAGCTGTCCGAAAAGCGTGCCCAGGTTGTTTACGACGCTTTGATTGCTCAGGGTGTTGACAAGGACCAGCTTGAACTCGTAGGATTCGGTGGTACTGAAAACATGTTCGGTAAGAACTTCCTGAACCGCGTAGTTATCCTGGAATAATACACTCCAAGTGACAAATAGACTCTAAAAATGAAGGCGTCTGGGACTCAGACGCCTTTTTTTGGTACTATGTCCGATGTATGTTATAAAGCAACCCATTTTTTATCAGCGACTGAATTTATATGTGATGATGAAGTTTAAGCTATTCTTTATTGTTCTGTTTTGCAGCCTTTCCCTTTCGGCCTTTTCCCAGTTGACGTATGGTACAACCGGGCTGTTGCATGCGCCCTCTGCGGAGATGCAGCGCGACAAGACTTTCATGGTCGGCGGCAACTTCCTGAACAAGGAGCTCACACCGCCCACCTGGTACTATCATACCTACAACTACTTCCTGAACGTCACCATCTTCCCCTTTCTGGAAGTGGCCTACACGTGTACGCTCTTCAAGGCGGAGGCGTTGGGATTGAAGCCATACGGGTACAGCGGATTCACGAACCAGGACCGCTACTTTTCCGCCCGTCTGCGTGTGTTGAAGGAGGGGCAGTTCTGGAAATACATGCCGGCTGTCGTGCTGGGGACGTCCGACCCGTTCACTTCTTCCGGCGGCGGCCAGGTAGGCACCACGGAAGGTAACGGCTATTACAGCCGTTTCTATATTGCCGCCTCCAAGCATATACCCGTTGTGGGTAAGGAGGAGATCGGTGTCCATCTTTCCTACCTTTACAACAACCGCAAGGAGTACAAACTGAATGGCTTTGCACTGGGTGTCACCTACAATCCCTCCTTCCATCCGCAGTTGAGGGTGATAGCGGAGTACGACTCCAAGGACTTTGCTTTGGGAGCCACTTATCTGCTGTTCAAGCATCTGCATGTGCAGGTCGAAATGCAGAGGATGAAATATTTCACGGGAGGGCTGACATACAAAATTCATTTGAAATAATTAATGAAAAAATCAGCGGAGGGATGTTTGATACTATCAGACATCCCTTTTTTCTGTATTATATATGTAAGATTAACGGAGGAATTCAAATTTTAATCGTAATTTTGTAACCCATTATGAGTAGAATAATAGCCATAGACTACGGTCGGAAACGTACGGGAATAGCCGTGAGTGATACATTGCAGATGATTGCGAATGGACTGACAACTGTGCCTACACACCAATTGTTGCAGTTTCTTCTTGATTATGTGGCTAAGGAGCCGGTAGAGCGTATCTTGGTAGGCCTTCCTAAGCAGATGAATAATGAGGCTTCGGAAAACATGAAGAATATCGAACCTTTTGTCCGTTCGCTGAAGAAGAAACTGCCTGACATGCCGGTTGAATATGTAGACGAGCGTTTTACTTCTGTTCTGGCTCATCGGACGATGCTTGAGGCTGGATTGAAAAAGAAAGACCGCCAAAATAAAGCACTGGTGGATGAAATCAGTGCAACTATTATTCTGCAAACTTATTTGGAGAACAAACGTTTCTCCTTTTTATAATGTATAGAAAATAATTTGTAATTAGTAATTTGTAGTAAAGGAAATGATTTTACCCATTTATGTGTACGGTCAGCCCGTATTGAGAAAGGTAGCAGAGGATATTGCCCCGGACTATCCGAATTTGAAAGAGCTTATTGAGAATATGTTTGAAACGATGGACCATGCCGAAGGCGTAGGACTTGCAGCACCGCAGATTGGGCTTCCCATCCGCGTGGTGGTAATCGATTTGGATGTACTTTCCGAAGATATGCCAGAATATAAAGATTTCCGCAAGGCGTATATCAATGCCCATATTTTGGAGGTGTCCGGTGAGGAGGTTTCTATGGACGAGGGGTGCTTGAGCCTTCCCGGTATTCATGAGTCGGTGAAGCGTGGCAACAAAATACGTGTGCAGTACCTGGACGAGAATCTGGAACCGCACGATGAGATTATCGAAGGCTACCTGGCACGCGTGATGCAGCACGAGTTCGACCATCTGGAAGGAAAGATGTTCATCGACCATTTGTCTCCGTTGCGCAAGCAGATGATTAAAGGAAAACTGAATGCCATGTTGAAGGGCAAGGCACACTGCACTTATAAGGTGAAAACCGTAAAGAAATAAGTCAACCATATAATATGGTATAAAAGGCTCAAAAAATATAAAAAGTGTTCCGCTAATCCTGACAAGTAAACGAAAAACGTTACTTTTGTTTCGTTTACAAGCATTTATAAAACAAGATGATAAGAAAAATACTGACAGCTATTTTGCTGTTACCCACATTGTTGTATGCGCAAATCAATACGGAACGGGTGATGACCATTGCTCGGAATGCATTGTATTTTGAGGATTACGTGCTTTCTATCCAATATTTTAATCAGGTAATCAACGCGAAACCTTATTTATATGAGCCTTATTTCTTCCGTGGACTGGCAAAAATCAATTTGGATGACTATCAGGGAGCGGAGAGTGATTGTGATGCTGCGATTCAAAGAAATCCTTTTGTGGTAGGTGCTTACCAGATCAGAGGATTGGCACGTATCCGTCAGAACAAGTTTGACGAGGCGATTGAAGATTATAAAACCGCTATCAAATACGATCCGGAGAATGTGGTGCTTTGGCATAATCTTTCCCTTTGCCATATTCAGAAAGAAGATTATGAGGCGGCTAAGGAAGATTTGGGTACGCTTCTGACAATTGCCCCCAAATATACGCGTGCCTATCTGATGCGCGGGGAAGTCTCCCTGAAACAGAACGATACGATACAAGCTTTGCGTGATTTTGACAAAGCTATTGATATGGACCGTTATGACCCGGACGGATGGGGGGCAAGAGCCATTGTACGTCTCCAGCAGGGAAAGTATAAAGAGGCTGAAGCTGATTTGGACCAGTCTATCCATCTGAGTGCAAAGAATGCCGGTAACTATATCAACCGTGCCTTGGCGCGTTTCCATCAGAATAATTTGAGAGGCGCCATGAGTGACTATGATTTGGCTTTGGATATTGATCCGAATAATTTTCTCGGGCACTACAACCGCGGTCTGCTGCGTGCCCAGGTAGGCGATGACAACCGGGCGATAGAGGATTTTGATTTTGTGTTGAAGATGGAACCGGATAATATGATGGCCATTTTCAATCGTGGTTTGTTACGTGCGCAGACGGGGGATTACCGGGGAGCTATCAGTGACTATTCCAAAGTGATTGCAGAATATCCTAACTTTATGGCCGGCTATTATCAGCGTGCCGAAGCCCGTAAAAAGATTGGCGACTGTAAAGGAGCCGAGCAGGATGAGTTCAAAATCATGAAGATGCAGATAGACAAGCGTAACGGTGTTTCTTCCGGTGACAAAAAGGAAGGTGGCGACAGTAAGGATGTTGCGGATAATTCTTCGGGGAACTCCAATGGAGATGGCGGGAAGACCCGTAAGAAATCCGACAAGAATATGGAAAATTATCGGAAAATTGTAATAGCGGACGATTCGGAAGTTGACCAGCGTTATAAGAGCGATTATCGCGGACGTGTACAAGACCGGAATGTGACCATCAAGCTCGAGCCGATGTATGCTTTGACTTATTATGAGAAACTGAGCGATGTGAAGCGTATCGTACATTATCATAAGTATATTGAGGAACTGAACCATTCGAAACTGTTCCCGAAGCCACTGCGCATCACCAATATGGAAGCTCCGCTGACGGAGGAACAAGTACGCTTCCACTTTGCTTTGATAGACGCTCATACGTCTGATGTGGTGGCTGACGAGAAGAACGCCAAGAAACGTTTCATGAGAGGTCTGGACTTCTATCTGGTTCAGGATTTTGCCAGTTCCATAGATGACTTTACAAAGAGTATCTTGTTGGACGACACTTTCTTTCCGGCATACTTTATGCGTGCTTTGGTGCGTTATAAGCAACTGGAATATAAAAAGGCCGAAGCCACAATGAGTGAAGGCGCCACTTCGGGTACAACGGAAATGAAGAAGCCAGAAGTGATGGCCATCGATTATGAAGTTGTGAAGAATGACCTGGACCACGTTATCCAATTGGCTCCTGATTTTGTCTATGGCTATTATAACCGTGGCAATGTGTCTTCGTTGCTGAAGGATTATCGTGCCGCCTTGGCGGATTATGACAAGGCGATTGAGCTGAGCCCCGATTTTGCTGAAGCATACTTTAACCGTGGATTGACGCACATCTTCCTGGGGAATAACAAACAAGGTATTGCCGATTTGAGTAAAGCAGGAGAGTTGGGTATTGTGTCGGCCTATAATATCATAAAGAGGTTTACAGATACACGTGAATAACATTTTTTTGTTAAAAAATAGAATATCAAAAAGAATTAGCTATTTTTGCGTTCTGAAAAATGAAATATACATATAAACTATGATAAAGATAACATTTCCAGACGGCTCTGTTCGTGAATATAACGAAGGAGTAACGGGACTGCAGATTGCAGAAAGCATCAGTTCTCGATTGGCACAAGATGTGCTGGCTTGTGGCGTGAACGGAGAAATTTATGATTTGGGGCGTCCTATCATGCAAGACGCTGAAGTGGTTCTTTATAAATGGGAGGATGAGCAGGGTAAGCATGCCTTTTGGCATACCAGTGCCCACCTGCTGGCCGAAGCTTTGCAGGAACTCTATCCGGGCATCCAGTTCGGTATAGGTCCTGCTATCGAAAACGGTTTCTACTATGATGTGGACCCGGGTGAAACGACTATCAAGGAAGCTGACCTGCCGGCCATTGAGAAAAAGATGGCTGAACTGGTGGCTAAGAAAGAAGCGGTTGTCAGACAAGACATTGCCAAGGCAGATGCTTTGAAGATGTTTGGTGACCGTGGAGAAACTTATAAATGCGAGCTGATTTCCGAATTGGAAGACGGCCACATCACAACTTATACGCAGGGTGCATTTACCGACTTGTGCCGTGGCCCTCACTTGATGACCACAGCTCCTATCAAGGCTATTAAGCTGACTTCCGTTGCCGGTGCTTATTGGCGTGGACAAGAAGACCGTAAGATGATGACCCGTATCTATGGTATCACCTTCCCGAAGAAGAAGATGCTGGATGAGTATCTTGTTCTGCTGGAAGAGGCAAAGAAGCGCGATCACCGTAAAATCGGTAAGGAGATGGACTTGTTCATGTTCTCCGACACTGTAGGTAAGGGACTCCCGATGTGGCTGCCCAAAGGTACTGCACTGCGTATCCGCTTGCAGGACTTCTTACGTCGCATCCAGGCCCGTTACGATTATCAGGAAGTAATGTGTCCACCCATCGGCAACAAATTGCTTTACATCACTTCCGGCCATTATGCAAAATATGGTAAGGACTCCTTCCAGCCCATACATACGCCGGAAGAAGGGGAAGAGTACTTCTTGAAACCGATGAACTGCCCTCACCACTGTATGATTTACAAGAACTCACCCCGTTCTTACAAAGACCTGCCTTTGCGTTTGGCAGAGTTCGGTACGGTTTGCCGTTACGAGCAGAGTGGCGAGTTGCACGGTCTGACACGTGTACGTAGCTTTACGCAGGATGATGCGCATATCTTCTGCCGTCCGGACCAGGTGAAGGATGAGTTCCTCCGTGTCATGGACATTATCTCCATCGTGTTCGAATCTATGGACTTCGAGAACTTCGAGGCACAGATTTCCTTGCGTGACAAGGTGAACCGCGAAAAATACATCGGTAGCGACGAGAACTGGGAAAAAGCAGAACGCGCCATCATCGAAGCTTGTGAAGAAAAGGGGCTGAAGGCAAAAATAGAATATGGAGAAGCCGCTTTCTATGGTCCTAAACTGGACTTCATGGTGAAGGATGCCATCGGTCGCCGTTGGCAGCTGGGTACCATCCAGGTGGACTACAACCTGCCGGAACGTTTCCAGCTGGAATATACCGGTGCTGACAATCAGAAGCACCGTCCCGTAATGGTTCACCGTGCTCCGTTCGGCTCCATGGAACGCTTCGTGGCTGTGCTTATTGAGCATACGGCCGGTAAGTTCCCGTTGTGGCTGACTCCTGACCAGGTTGCCATCCTGCCTATCAGCGAGAAGTTCAACGACTATGCGCATGAAGTGAAACAATATTTGAAGCGATATGACATCCGTGCCATTGTGGATGAACGTAATGAAAAGATTGGTCGTAAGATTCGTGACAATGAGATGAAGCGTATTCCGTACATGCTGGTTGTAGGTGAAAAGGAGGCTGAAAACAAGGAAGTTGCTGTCCGCAAGCAGGGAGAAGGTGATAAAGGAACCATGAAATTTGAAGAATTTGCCAAAAAAATGAACGAAGAAGTTCAGAATATGATAAATAAATGGTAACTTTGCGCCCAATTGTAGAAGCATAGCATATATTAGATGTTCTAAAGTTCGCTTTTACTTAACAAAAACATTAATTTGGGAATAGTAAATAAGAAACAAACTGGAAGTAAACGTTATTTAATGAAGAATGACAGCTTAAAAGGGCAACATCGGATTAACGAACAAATCCGGGCCAAAGAAGTCCGCATAGTGGGCGATGAAGTAGAACCAAAAGTGTATCCGATAGCGCAGGCTTTAAGACTTGCTGAAGAACATGAAGCGGATCTCGTGGAGATTTCTCCAAATGCACAACCCCCTGTTTGTCGTATTATTGATTATTCTAAATTTCTTTATCAGTTAAAGAAGCGTCAGAAAGAACAAAAGGCAAAGCAGGTGAAGGTGAACGTGAAGGAAATACGTTTTGGACCTCAGACTGATGACCATGATTATAACTTCAAGTTGAAGCATGCCAAAGGCTTTTTGGAAGATGGCGATAAGGTGAAAGCCTACGTATTCTTTAAAGGCCGTTCTATCTTGTTCAAAGAGCAAGGTGAAGTGTTGCTGCTCCGTTTTGCCAATGATTTGGAAGACTATGCGAAGGTAGACCAGATGCCGGTTTTGGAAGGAAAGAGAATGACAATCCAACTCTCTCCGAAGAAAGTGGCGGCACCTAAGAAGAGCGCGGCTCCCAAGCCTGCAGAAGATGCGCCAAAGGCTGCGTCGGCTGAAACCGAAGAAGAATAAAGAAGTGAGTAACGCCATAGGTATAGTGCGTTGCCATATAATTTAATAATTAAAAAGTTTAAAAAAGATGCCAAAGATGAAGACTAACTCCGGTTCTAAAAAGAGATTTACTCTTACCGGAACAGGTAAAATCAAAAGAAAGCACGCTTTTCATAGTCACATCCTGACTAAGAAAACTAAGAAGCAGAAAAGAAACTTGTGCTACTCTACACTTGTTAGTACAACAGATGTAAGCCAGGTGAAAGAGCTCTTAGCAATGAAGTAATTGAAAAGCGTACAAAAGTATTAAAGTTATTAACCGAATGCATTAGCTTTAAGTCCGCTGCGTGAAGTAACGGCGCTAACATTCAAAAACAAGTAAAACTATGCCAAGATCAGTAAATCATGTTGCTTCTAAAGCAAGAAGAAAGAAAATTTTGAAATTGACCAGAGGTTACTTTGGTGCAAGAAAGAACGTTTGGACCGTTGCCAAGAATACTTGGGAAAAAGGTTTGACCTATGCGTTCCGTGACCGTAAGAACAAGAAGAGAAACTTCCGTGCTTTGTGGATTCAGCGTATCAACGCTGCCGCTCGTCTGGAAGGTATGTCTTACTCTAAGCTGATGGGCGCTTTGCACAAAGCTGGTATCGAAATCAACCGCAAAGTGTTGGCTGATTTAGCGATGAACCATCCGGAAGCTTTCAAGGCTATCGTTGCTAAAGCAAAGGCTGCATAAAAACAGTTAGCAGATAAATTACGAGGTGCTGATTACTCTTTTGGTAGTCAGCACTTTTTGTTTTCTGATACTCCGGGGAGGGGTTAAAACTTGAAAAGGACTTGAAACAATTTACTGCTTTTACTTGTTTCTTTCATAGAAACTCATTACCTTTGTTATAGAAAAAATAGCCGCATTGATTGGATCGGGAAACTCATCAATTTTTATGAAATACCGAGACAAGCTTCGCTTCTCAATGGCGGGCCACGCCCTTCGGGGTAACTCTTGAGTCGGTGGATTACAAAGAGGAGGAGCACTCAAATCATGTCATACGGAGTTTCATCACATCATCGGTGCGGCTTTCTATAAAAGAGGAACGGTAATCTGTTTGGATAACCGTTCCTCTTTCGTTTTATGCGGATGTGGGTGATTGTGAAACGATGATACGTGATGCTGAAACAGATGATGTGTCAAGGGAAGATAGATGATGTGTTTATACAAGACAGACCATCTGTATCGGGTGAACAGATGGTCTGTTTTGAAAAGAGTTTTTTTAAGTTTATTTGTTGTCCCGTAAGTCTTTTACCCTGACGGCTTTTCCTTCGCTCTGCGGCAAGGAACCTTTCTTTACCAACCGTAACTTCGGAGTTACCAGAATCTCGTCTTTCAGCTGGCGGGTAATGGCTTTGCTAATCTTTTGTAGCTCGATGTAATTGTCAGTAGAGAGGTCGCTAAGTTCAACTTCCACAATCATCTCATCCTGGTTATTGACCGTTTCGAGCGTGATGAGGTAATTGCTGCCCAATTCGGGGAATTGTACCAGCACCTTTTCCACCTGCATGGGGAAGATATTGACTCCCTTGATGATGAACATATCGTCGCTACGGCCTTTGATGCGGTCTATACGGATGTGGGTACGTCCGCAAGGGCACTTGCCGGGCAGGATGCGGGTAAGGTCGCGTGTACGGTAGCGGATGAGGGGCATCATCTCTCTGTCCAGCGTTGTCAGTACCAGTTCGCCGATTTCACCTTCCGGTACGGGTTCGCCGGTTTCCGGGTTAATGATTTCGACCAGGTAGCAATCTTCCCAGAAGTGCATGCCGTCTTGTTCGGTGCACTCGAAGGCTACGCCGGGACCGTTCATTTCAGTCATACCAAAGCTGTTATAGGCTTTGACGCCAAGCATGCGTTCAATCTTTCTGCGTTGCTCGTCTGTGTGGGGTTCGGCACCGATAACAAGCGTTTTCAGACTTGTGCCGGCGGGGTCCATCCCTTCTTCCTGGAATACCTCTGCCAAGCGGATGGCATAGCTGGGAATGGCATGCAGGGCAGTGGTCTTGAAGTCGGTGATGAACTTTATCTGACGCTTGCTGTTTCCGGCAGCGGCAGGAACAGTCAGCGCACCCAGACGTTCGGCTCCATACTGAAAGCCCAGTCCTCCGGTGAACATGCCGTAACCGGAGCTGTTTTGGAAAACATCCGTCTTACGGATACCTACCATATAGAGGCAGCGTGCCACTAAGTTAGCCCAAGAGTCCAAATCGTGTTGGGAGTGTACGATGACCGTCGGCGTGCCCGTAGTGCCACTGGAAGAATGGATACGTACTCCGTCCTCACGCATATCGCCTGCTACTAATCCAAAAGGATAATTGGCGCGCATATCGGCCTTGGTAGTAAACGGTATCTTACGTATGTCTTCTATAGACCGGATGCTGTCGGCAGTGATGCCATGCTCTTGGAATACCTTTTTATAATAAGGAGAGTTGGCGGCAATGCTGACAGTCTTTTTTAACCGTTGCAGTTGCAGTTCGCGCAACTGCTCACGGGGCATCGTTTCAATCTCTTCTTCCCAGTATTTGTTATTCATGGTATGTTGAAATTTAGAGTCAATTATAGTTTACATCAGTTTTTCAGCAATCTCTTTGCCGGCAGCCAACGCTTTGAGGTTCAGCTCTACAATGGCGTCGCCCTTGCGTTGGAAGATTTCGCGGATGCTGTCTTGCACCTTTGCGTAGTCGATGCCGAGGAAGGGGATGGTGGCGCCCAGCAGTACGATGTTCGCTACGCGGGGAGAGCCGACTTCTTTTGCCACTTCGTTTACGTTCAGCATGATTTTATGCGGCAGCTTGTTGATTTCGGCCTTGATGTCTTCTTCTGCCGGATAGTTGGGAATGTTGATGAAGGGGGCTTCATTGGTCACCAGCCAACCTTCGGGGCTGAGGTAGGGGAGGTAGCGCAGTGCTTCCATCGGTTCCAGGGAGATGATGAGGTCGCATTTTCCTGTGGGAATGAGGTCCGAAGCGATGGGTTGGTCGCTGATGCGCAGGTTGGACTGCACGTCGCCGCCTCGCTGGCTCATGCCGTGTACTTCTGCCTGCTTCATGTAGAGTCCGTCCTTGAGGGCTGCTTTGCCGATTACGGTGGCGATGGAGAGGATACCTTGTCCTCCTACGCCGGAAAGTATGATGTCTTTTTTCATGGCTTTACTTGTTTCTTTTTTTGCGTGCTAATGTTTGGATACATTCTCTGCGGGGGATGATGACGGATACGCCGTGGTGCTCGATTTCTTCCCGGATGATTTGCTTCATCTCTTCGTAGTTTTTCTTCAAGGGCACTACGACGCGGATGTGTTCGGGAGCTACACCGATGCCGGCGCAGATGGCTTCCAGACGTCCGGTGCCGGCAGAATCTTGTCCTCCGGTCATGGCGGTGGTTTCGTTGTCGGAGATGACGATGGTGACGTCGGCGTTTTCGTTGACGCAATCCAGCAGTCCCGTCATGCCCGAGTGGGTGAAGGTGGAGTCGCCGATGACGGCTACGGCAGGATGCAGGCCGGCATCCGAAGCACCCTTCGCCATGGTGATGGAGGCGCCCATATCCACGCAAGAGTTAATGGCGTTGAATGGGGCATTGGCTCCCAGCGTGTAGCAACCAATGTCGCTGAACACCTTATAAGTGGGATATTCTTCTTTCAATACTTGGGTCAGCACCGTGTACATGTCGCGATGGCCGCAACCCTCGCACAAAGCGGGCGGGCGCATCTCTACCAGAGAAGGAACGCTGAATTCAGCCTTGTTCTCCTTGCCTACGGCACGTGCCACGCTGTCCGGGTTCAGCTCTCCGTCTCGTGAAAGAGTGCCGTCCAAACGGCCTTTTACTTTGATGCCGATGCCCAGATAGCCTTTTAGCTGTTTTTCTACGAACGGTTGTCCGTCTTCCAGTACCAGAATCTCGTCACATGCTTCTACCAGCTGCATCAGCTGTTTCTTGGGCAACGGGTATTGTCCGATTTTCAGTACCGGATATTCGCAACCTTCGGGATAGTTCTCCATCAGGTAGTTGTAGCCGATGCCGCATGCCACGATACCCAGCTTTTTGTTGGGGCCGTCGGTATATTTGTTGTAAGCGGAGTTTTCAGAAGCTTTGATAAATTCGTCCTGGCGTTGCAGCAATGCTTTGTAACGTTTGCGTGCATTACCCGGCAGGAGGATGAACTGACGCGGGTCTTCGCTGAAGGAAATCTCATTCTGCGGTTGTTGCTCCTTGCGCTCTACGCCGGAACGGGAGTGTGCCAGGCGCGTAACCATGCGCATCAGGATGGGTTCGCCGGTCTGTTCGGAGAAGTTGAATCCGTTGTACACCATGTCGTATGCTTCCTGCTGGTTGCTTGGTTCGTACATCGGGATGAGGGAGAAGTCGCCATAGAAGCGGCTGTCTTGCTCGTTTTGTGAGGAGTGCATGCTGGGGTCGTCGGCAGCAATGACTATCAGACCGCCTTTTACTCCGGTAATGGCGGAATTGATGAAACAGTCGGCAGCTACGTTCATACCCACGTGCTTCATGCACACCAATGAACGCTTACCTGCAAAGGACATGCCCAGGGCAGCTTCCATCGCAGTTTTCTCGTTAGAGCACCAGCGGTTATGGATATTCTTTTCGGCAGTAATCGGTGCCATCTGAATATATTCGGTGATTTCCGTAGAAGGAGTGCCGGGATAGGCATATACACCCGAAAGTCCGGCATCTAATGCAGCTTGTGCAATGGCTTCATCGCCAAGTAAGAGTTGCTTGCTCATATCTGAATATTTAAGTGTTAGTCATGGATTAATATTTGACGCAAATATAGGATTTTGCTTTTATTTTATCAGCAGATTACTTGAAAATCTTTCTTTCGTTTAATGCATTCCAATATTTTCTTGCATTTTTCATGTGCTCGGCATAATTGGATGCAAAGTTATGGGTGCCCGAGAAGTCCTCTTTGGCACACATGTAGAGGTAGTTGTGTTTCGTATGGTTCAGCACAGCATCCAGCCCGATGGGTGAGGGGATGCGTATGGGACCGGGAGGTAGTCCGGTGTTGAGATAGGTATTGTAGGGGGATTCTACTGCCAGATGGGCATTCGTAATTCTCCGCAAGCCGAAGTCCTGCAAGGCAAATTTGATGGTAGGGTCGGCTTGCAGGGGCATGCCGGTGTGCAGGCGGTTGATGTAGAGCCCTGCCACCATTGGTTTTTCGGGAGTGTTGTTTGTCTCTTCCTCGACGATGGAGGCAAGGGTGCAGACTTCCGTCGGGGTCATTCCGATGGCGGTGGCTTTGTCTAAGCGTTCCTGGTTCCAGAACTTCTGGTGCTCTTTTTGCATTCTTTCGAAGAACTCTTCTGCACTCATGTCCCAATAGACTTGGTAGGTTTCGGGGATGAAGAGGCAGGGCAGGGTCTCTTTGTTGTATCCCAGTTTTTGTTGGAATGCGGAGTCGTTCATCAATCCGGCTATTTCGGCGGAGTCTATCATGAGCTGTTTGCCTACGCTGCGTGCCAGCCGGTCCAGTGTGCGTACGCTGCCGACGGTGAGATTCGTAGGTTCTTGATATCCGCGGTACAGACGGCTGAATACGTGATATACGTTTTCCCCCGGCCGGATGGTGTAGCGTCCGGTGTGTATATTTTCGGAATATTTCTTGTATTGGGCCATCCAGCGGAAGCCGGTGAAGCTTCGAGGATGGCCTTGTTGTTCCACCTTATTATATATGGAGTCGGCGGTGTCGTCGCGGTCTATATAGATATAGACTGTCTTTTTCGGATGGAATTGCGGGGCAAACAGATAGTAGTATACTGTTCCTGCACAAGCTGCTCCAATAAGAATCAGTGCGACGAATGTTCCGATAATGATTTTCTTCTTTTCCATTTTGTTTTACTGCATCTTTAGTCGGGCAAAGTTAGTAAAAAATGGAGTGAAAACCATCAAGTCATATCAGTTAATTCGATAGCTGACGAAGGCTATGCGTTTGCTGTCCGGTGCCCATGAGTTGACATTGATGGTGCCTTGTCCACCGAAAAGCTTTAACAATGTCTTGGGTTCTCCACCGTTTGCGGGCATTAGGCGCAGCTCTACGTTCTTGTTTGCCAGGTGCTCTCCCGGTTCCAGGTCACCTTTGTAGTAGGTGATGAATACAACGGATTTTCCGTCAGGGGAGATGTGGGGGAACCAGGAGTTACGGGTTTCGTCAAAGGTCATCTGGGTCTGTTCGGAGCCGTCTGCCTTCATGCGCCAGACTTGCATGAGTCCGGTGCGTACGGAATTGAACCAGATGTATTGTCCGCAGGGGGAATATTCCGGTCCGTCATCCAGACCTTCGGCAGTGGTCAGGCGGGTTTCTTCACCTCCTTCCGCTGGGATGGTATAGACGTCATAGTTGCCGTTTCGTTCGGCGCAATAGGCAAGCTCTTTGCCGTCGGGGCTCCAGCCGTGGAGGTAGCTGGGAGCCATAGGTGTTATTAAACGGGGAGTGCCGCCCGTGATGGGAAGTGTATAAATGCGCGATTTATAGTCTTCTTTCGTCCCGTGGCTGATGGCTATCTGCTGTCCGTCGGCCGAGAGGACGTGGTCGTTGTTGCAGTTTTGGGCAAATCCGGTGTTTATCAGTTCCGGTTCGGCAGGCGAGGTGGGGGAAAGGCGGTAAAGCTTTCCGTCGCTGTTGTATAGCAGCCATTGCCCGTCGGGCGTCCAATTGGGAGCTTCAATCCGGTAGGGAAATTCTTTTACGACGGTCCGGTTACCGTTAGTTACATCCAGTATTTCGAGGACGCTGGTAATCTCGTTTTTTTGTTGAGCGGTTGCGGTCAGTGCAACAGTTGCAAAGAAGGGGATTAGATAGGGTTTCATGTTCATATCGTATTTAATAAATCTCCGCAAGATACATTTTTTATTGGAAACTACATAGTCGGAGCATGCTTTTTTCAGAGAGAATCTGTAGTGATGGTCGAATGCGTAGTGCTTATCATATGAATAGTCTCCGGGATTCTTGAAATAGTTGTCCACATACTGCCAGTTGTCGGTGTCGAGCGGCGTGTGCGAAGTCATGTACGATAGGGAGCTTTTGTCTCTACTATCTCGCTGTCCAGACTAATCAGGTCTTTGCCCAAGCGGACAATGCGGGCATGTAGTCGGTGCCGACTTCCCCCTTTCCGCCTCCACCGAATGACAACCATCCTGTACCTTCGTCATCTATCACGGCACCCGGGTCGAAAGGAGCCCTGCAGTGGCCTAATCCTTGGGTGAACTGGCTCACCAGCATACGTCTTACCGTCCGATTCCACC
Source organism: Bacteroides sp. AF20-13LB (assembly GCF_003603065.1). Taxonomy (NCBI): domain Bacteria; kingdom Pseudomonadati; phylum Bacteroidota; class Bacteroidia; order Bacteroidales; family Bacteroidaceae; genus Bacteroides; species Bacteroides sp. AF20-13LB. The sequence continues at coordinate 146,120 of NZ_QTMH01000007.1, read as the reverse complement.
CGCGATACGATGGATGGCGCCCATGAGGCTATACCCCATGGCGAGAGGGCCTTTACGTCAATCAGTCCGTGATAAGTCCAATTTACCATGTCATCGGTGGACAGCATGACCAGTGAATGGGATGTATTGGTATGTGTTTTTGCCGTCTTTTCCCACACTGTCCAGTTGCTGGGTGTCATTGGTTCCATACACATAGAGCCTTCCGTTGTATTCCACCGATGTCGGGTCGGCCACAAAAATGAAATCCAACAGCGGGTTGGCGTTTCCACTGAAGAATTGGGGTGATTTTACCGGACGCGTGTCTTTCTTTCTTGAATCGGAAAGCGCCCACACATCGTTTCCTGCGGATATAGCCGCCAGCAGCAAAGCCGCTGTAAATAACTTGATTCTTTTCATTTTTTTATAGTATGTTATAGGAATCTATGGTAGCCTTTTGATTTTGGCTTGTGTTCTTCAATCACCTCAATCCTTTATTTAAGATTGAAAAATCGGGTTATTGAAAAGTTGCCGCAAATATTGGGAATTACTATGTATAATATAAGGTGTATTATGTTTTTAATAATGTGCCTATATGTTTCAAGTTATCATTGTAATCAGATGGTGCTGTTTTAAACTTGCTTTACTTGCTTTGGGATAATTATGCGGCTATGGATTAAATTGTTTGGAAGGGCATTGTGTTTTATGCAAATATATTGGTAGAAGAGCGTTTTTTTATTCTAACGATTCTTGAAAAGAAAAAGCACTGATTATTCCAGATAATCAGTGCTTGAATATCGAGCCGCTAGCCAGACTTGAACTGGCGACCTACGCGTTACGAATGCGTTGCTCTACCAACTGAGCTATAGCGGCAATAAGCTTTTATTTACGGGGTGCAAAGGTACATCTTTATTTGAAAAGGCAAAAAGAATCTCTGTTTTTTTTAGAAATATTTTAGTGGGATAATTTTCTATTTGAATGTCCTGAACTTTATTGCCATAAAAATTGGATAATAAAACGAAAAGAAGCATCTTTGTCGTAGGTCCTATAGCAAATAAGTCTGATACTGATTATGAATTTAAGAATCTATTATAAATATCTTTCTTCACGCATAGCGTCCAAATGGACGGTGTTGTTGGTAGATGTAATTATCGTTGTGATTTCCATGCTTTCTGCATGTTTTTTGCAATATAGGCTTTCGTCCGTATCTTATGAAATTTCTTTGTATGTATGGCTGACCATTTTGGCTGTCTTGTGTAATGTCTGTTTCTTTCATATTCTCCGTACTTATGTGGGTGTTATCCGTTTTTCCTCTTTTGTGGATATTTATCGTGTGTTTTGGAGTCTTACGATAAGCTATGCTGTACTGTTTTTAGGGAATTACTGTTGGTCTGTTTCGGGGCTTGGAGAAACTTTGCCGAACAGCATTCTGTTTATGGCATATATGTTCACCTTCTCTCTGATGGCTTGTATGCGCATTGCTGTGAAGATGCTTTATGAAGCTATTGCTTTTGATGCACGTCATTGCGTGAATGTTTTTATTTATGGATTCCATGGGACTGGAGTCAATGTTGCAAAATCCTTGAGAGTTAGTCGTAATAATCATTATCGCCTGCGTGGCTTTATTTCGGACGAACCTGATATGATAGGTAAACATACGATGGGATGCAGGGTATATCCCAATGATGAGCAGCTGTTTGACCGTCTAAAGAAAAAGAAAGTGGATACAATCATTATCTCTCCAAGCAAGGTGTCGGATTTGGAAAATTCCGGAATGCTGGATAAACTGTTCTCTCATGATATTCATGTAATGACCGTTCCTCCCTTAAGCGATTGTATGGACGATGGACTGATAAAGGACATTCAAATAGAAGATTGGCTCCGTAGAGAACCGGTGCAAGTTGACATGCGTAAAATTACGGCCCATATCGAGGGGCGTAGAGTAATGGTTACGGGAGCGGCGGGAGCTGTAGGAAGGGAAATCGTTCGCCAGTTGGCTACACTGAATCCTTATCAGTTGATTCTGGTAGATCAGGCAGAATCCCCATTGTATGATGTACAGTTGGAATTGTCTGATCATTGGAAGAATCTGGAGGTCCGTGTATTGGTTGCAGATGTTGCTAACCGTACGCGTATGGAGGCTATATTTGAAGAAACACGTCCTCAACTTGTTTTTCATTCTGCTGCGTATAAGCATGTACAACTGATGGATGATTTTGTATCGGAGGCAATTCAAACGAATATATCGGGGACAGTGAATATTGCGGACCTGGCGGCAAAGTATAGAGTGTCCCGTATGGTTATGATATCTGCTGCTAATGCACGTCATCCGGAGAATGCTATGGAATATAGTAAGCGTGTGGCGGAAATATATGTGCAATCATCTGATTGCAGGTTGAAACGCGACACAAGGGAAACTGATATGTTCATAGTACGTTTGGGTGAGGTGTATCCGACGAATACTCATTGTTTGATTACCTTGTCTGAAGCTTGTATGCTCACCCTGGAAGTGGGAGTCATGGGGGATGGGGGAGAAGTGTACATTGTGGGAGGGCCTGGGGATGGACTTTTGGATTCTGTAATCGGTGAAAAGATAAAGCGTGAAAAGGCATCTGTTGATGATTATGAACATGTGCGGGAAGAAGTGCTGGCCTTGGTGCAACATAGTTATACTGAAAAAAAGGCTATTTTGATTGGACTAATGAAAAAAATAGTGCCAATTTTTCCGCTTTCTTCTACCCGATGAAAAGACGTGAAAGTGACAGTTTTTTAATGCTTTTTCTGAAACTTAGAGGTGGAATAAATGTATATTATAAAAATAATATATTACCTTTGTGCCCGATTTATATTTATTACAAGAACTCAAAAGATTAATCAGAATATCTTATGCGTAGATTAATAACACTATTCTTTTTGGTATTTACTTTGTCAGGGGTAGCTTTTGCTCAGCAGATGTCAGATGATCAGGTTGTTCAGTATGTAAAAAGCGCTCAGCAGATGGGCAAAAATCAAAAGCAGATTACTACTGAATTAATGCGGCGGGGAGTGACAAAGGAACAAGTTGAAAGAATTCAGAAAAAGTATGAAAACTCTAAATCTGGAAGTCCGCAGAGCAATACCCAAGATGAGAAGCGTTCTCGTCAACGTGGTGAAATGAGTGGCGTAGTCAAAGGGCTGCGTACAACTTCGGAAACTTATTCTGCCAGACAAACGGATGTTGCAGGGGATTCTTTACAAATGATGGATAATCGTTCCTTGTCTCAAGAGAAGGAAACAGAGGATCCGACTTCGCAAATTTATGGTCATAATATTTTTACTAACGATAATTTGACTTTCGAACCCAATGTGAATGTTGCTACTCCCGAGAATTATCGTCTGGGGCCTGGTGACGAGGTGATTATTGATGTGTGGGGAGCTTCTGAAACAACGATTCGACAAACAATCTCTCCGGAAGGAAGTATTCTTGTGAATAATTTAGGACCGGTTTATCTGAGTGGCAAAACTGTAAAGGAAGCCAATAATTATTTGAAACAAGAATTTGCCAGAATATATTCTGGAGTAACCGGAAATGTTCCGTCTACCCAAGTTAAACTGACATTAGGAGAAATACGTTCTATTCAAGTAAACGTTATGGGTGAAGTTGTGGTGCCCGGAACTTATACCCTCTCATCATTTGCTTCCGTATTTCATGCTTTATATCGTGCAGGTGGTGTGAACCCGATTGGTAGTTTGCGCAGTATTAAAGTGATTCGCAATGGAAATACAATAGCGGATTTGGATGTTTATGATTTACTTATGAAAGGAAAAATGAAGGATGACATCCGTCTGCAGGATGGTGATGTAATTCTTGTGGATCCTTACCAGTCACTGGTACAGATATTAGGTAAGGTAAAACGTCCGATGTTTTATGAAATGAAACCCACTGAAACCGTAGGTACATTATTGAAGTATTCAGGTGGTTTTACGGGTGATGCTTATAAGAAAGCATTACGTATAATCCGTAAAAGTGGACGTGAGCATCAAATTTATAATGTGGATGAGATGGATTATTCCGTATTCCGCGTAGATGACGGTGATAAGATAACGGTTGATTCCGTTTTACAGCGTTTTGAGAATCGTGTGGAAATCCGCGGTGCTGTATATCGTGAAGGTTTGTATCAGTTGGACGGTACGATGAATACAGTGAAGCAGCTGATTAAGAAAGCGGAAGGACTTCGCGGAGATGCATTCTTAAACCGTGCTATAATCGATCGTGAACTTGAAGACTTGTCGCATGAGGTTATACAAGTAGATGTGAAAGGTTTGCTGAACGGGACGGCTGCAGATATTCCTTTGCAGAAGAATGACATTTTATATATTCCAAGTATTCATGACTTGAAGGAAGAAGCTACACTTACCATTCATGGTGAAGTTGCCAATCCGGGTACATATCTTTATTCTGATAAAATGACAGTAGAGGATTTGGTGTTGCAGGCTGGTGGCTTGTTGGAGGCGGCGGCTACAACAAAGGTTGAAGTTGCACGGCGCATGAAAGATCCGAAGAGTACATCTTTCAGTACTACAGTAGGCCAGAATTTCTCTTTTGATTTGAAAGATGGCTTATTGGTGGGAGAAGGAAGCCAGGATTTCCATCTTGAGCCTTTTGATGAAATTTATGTTCGTAAGAGTCCGTCCTATTTTAAACAACAGAATGTTATGGTGGGCGGAGAAGTCCTTTTTAGCGGTAATTATGCACTATCGAAAAAGAATGAACGTTTGAGTGACTTGATAGCTAAGGCTGGTGGAGTAACTCCCGATGCTTATATAAAAGGAGCGCGTCTTATACGTAGGATGACCGAAGAAGAATTCCGCCGTAAGGAAGATGCTCTGCGTATGGCGCAAGCGGGAGGCGGAGATTCCATATCTGTAAAAAGATTGGATTTGTCCGATACCTATTCTGTAGGTATAAATCTGGGAGAGGCCTTGAAAAATCCTGGTTCAGATGCTGATATGGTGCTTCGCGAGGGAGATGTATTATTTGTTCCGGAGTACGTAAGTACAGTGAAAATCAACGGTGCTGTAATGTATCCGAATACAGTTTTATATAAAAAGGGTGAAAGCTTGAAATATTACATCAACCAGGCTGGTGGCTTTGGTAATGACGCCAAGAAACGCAAGGTCTATGTAATATACATGAATGGTACAGTTTCTCGTTTAAGAGCAGGAAACAAGAAAGCCATTGAACCTGGTTGTGAAATAATTGTTCCAAGTAAAGAACAGAAAAAGAAGATGACTACTGCTGAAATTCTGGGAATGGGAAGTACGACAGCTTCTATTGCAGCGATGATTGCGACTATGGTTAATCTCTTTAAGTAATTTGAATTATGAGCGAAGAAAGAATACAAAACATAACTTCTCCACAACCAGAGGAACAAGAAATAGATTTGATAGAACTGGCCCAGAAAGTATGGGCTAGTCGCAAATTGGTTTTTAAGGCGTGTGGTATCGCTGCCCTTGTTGGACTGGTTGTTGCATTTAGTATTCCTAAGGAGTACTCTACAAGTGTGACGTTGGCTCCAGAGAGTGGTGGCAAATCTGGTGGCGGAAGTATGGGAGCCCTTGCAGCCATGGCGGGTATCAATTTGGGTACTTCTTCTGGTGAAGATGCTTTGTCACCCGAACTTTATCCTGATATTGTAAGTTCTACTCCTTTTCTGATTGAACTGTTCGATGTTAAAGTCAAGGATCAGAAAGCAAAAGTAGACACGACTTTATATGCTTATTTGAAAGAAGAACAGCGTTCTCCTTGGTGGAGTGCAATTTTCTCCGCTCCTTTTAAGGTGTTGGGATGGACATTGTCTTTGTTTAAGGATGAACCGGAAGAGGGGGATGCAAAGCTGGATCCTTTTCGTCTTACTAAAGATGAGTCTGCCATTGCAGATGCTTTAAGTAAACGTATCTCTGTTTCCGTAGACAAAAAGACAGGTGTGACAACCTTGTCTGTTACTATGCAGGATCCTTTGATATCTGCTTCGCTGACGGATACCGTGATGCATTGCCTGCAGAACTACATCACAGATTATCGGACTAATAAGGCTCGTCATGATTTGGCATTTACCGAAAAACTTTATGGAGAAGCAAAGGCCAGTTATGAGTCTGCCCAGAAGAAATACGCAAATTTTGTAGATGCAAACCAGAATATAATATTGCTGAGTTATCGCGCAGAGCAAGAGCGTTTACAGAATGAAATGAATTTAGCCTATCAAGTATATACACAAGTGTCTCAACAATTGCAGATGGCAAGAGCTAAGGTACAGGAGATTACACCGGTATATACGGTTGTTCAGCCGGCTACGGTACCTTTGAAGCCTGCAAAGCCCAATAAATTGATGATTTTGATCGGCTTCATGTTCTTGGCAGGTGTCGGCAGTGTGGGATGGATATTATTTGTAAAAGATTTATTAAAGGGATGGAAAAAGCAAACAATATGATGACGGATAATGATATGATGTGCTGGCATGCATTGTACACAGCACCCAAGTCTGAACATAAGTTGATGCAGCGTTTGAATGCTGCGGGATATACTACATATTGCCCGATGCAGGCTGTGTTTGTAAAATGGAAAGGGCATACCCGGAAGGTGATTACTCCTCTTTTTTCCGGATGTTTGTTTGTTGCCGGTAATGTGTCGGAAGTTGCCTCATTGGCTTCCTTGCAGAAGGCTGCTATATTAGTAGATAATGAAGGAAAAAGTTTGTCTATTGAGGCGGGCAAAGCAGAACTTCCTGCCAAGTTTGCCCAATTGCTGAAGTTATGATGAAGCTGATTACAGAAGAACTGCTGGATACCGTTACCTCACATGCTAAGGAGAATTCTCGTTTACGTATGAATTATAATTTTCATGCGTCTATGGATGCTCCTATTCATCGGTTGCTGAATGCTTTGGAACCGGGAACTTATCTTCCTCCTCACCGTCATACAGATAAGGAAGAAACTTATCTGGTTTTGCGTGGAAGTCTGCTGGCATTTTTTTATGATGATGCCGGTAATGTAACAGATAAGGTATGCCTCAATCCTTCGGAAGGTAGATATGGTCTGGAAATTCCTTCTAATACATGGCATAGTATTATTGCCTTGGAGTCAGGTACCGTTATTTTTGAAATTAAAAAAGGCCCATATCAGCCTCTACCCTCAGAGGATTTGGCTTCGTGGGCTCCTCAGACTTCTGATGCAGAAGGAATAAAGGCTTTTATGAAGCGGATGTTGGAACTTTAGCTCTCAAACATCCTGCTTCGTGCAAGCATACATGCCCCTACAATACCCGCCTTGTCTTTTAGTTTGGAAGTTATAATAACCGAATCTTTGTTTACTAGATTCAGAGAATATTTTCTCACAGCGGTTTTTATAGGCTGTGTAATGTAATCCCCAGTCAATGACAGTGTTCCTCCTATAATTACCAGTTCAGGATTGAATAGATTGATTAATCCTGCAATTTGTTTTCCTAACTTTTGGCCAATTTCTTCCACAATTTCAATACAGAGTAAATCTTCTTGGTTTACTGCTGCAATAATTTCGTCCAGTGTGAGTGGGTCTTCTTTAGTGGCTATACGACTGGATAATATGGAACATTCTCCGTTGTTGATACGTTCCAACAAAATACGATGCAAAGCAGAACCGGATGCTTCTGTTTCCAAGCATCCTTTTTTGCCACAGTGGCATAGAATCTCATTGTCGAATACATTGACATGTCCGAATTCTCCAGAAAATCCAGATTTACCGGTATAAACTTTTCCATCTATAATGATTCCAATGCCAAGTCCCCAACTTATATTTACAAAGATGATATTCTTTTCTCCTTTGACACATCCTTGCATATATTCTCCATAAGTCATGGCACGAGTGTCATTATCTATACAAACGGAATATCCGATTTTCTTGGCTAATACTTCTGCTAACGGAAGTTCGGAAAAGTTAAACATGCTGAAACTGTAACCTGATTCAGGATTAACTCGCCCTGATATATTGATACAAATGTTTAATACCTTTTCTGGATTGATTCCTGCTTTCTTTGTAAAATTACTGATGAGTTTACATAGTTTCTCCAAGGCTTCCTGGGTATTTTCAAACTTATATGGGATATTCATTTTCAGTTCTACCATATCACCCTTGAAATTAATAAGTCCAATATTAATGGCAAACTTTTTGATGTCTACTCCTATAAAATAGCCTGATTCAGGATTGAGTCCATAGAGGCTGGGATGACGTCCTCCACTAGTTTCTAACTTTCCGTAATCATTAATATAGCCATCATCGCACATTTCGCTGATAAATTTGGTTACTGTAGGCACACTTAAATCCAGCTCTTTGGATAAATCAGTAATGGTGGAACTACCATTGTATATATAATGCGTAATGATCCTCTTTTTGAGAAGAGCATTCTTGCTTCCCATTTCTATTTCTTTTAATAGCGCTTGGTTCATAGTGATACTTTTATGTATTTCTGCCAAATATACTAAAATAATTTTGTAAATTGTTGTATCTCCTTATGAAATGATATAATTTCTATCATTCTGAGAGAATATTTTATTTTATATTAATTAAATAAGTTAATTATTGGATTTATATTAATAAAATCTTTTATTAATTATTGCATATTTAATAAATATATCTATATTTGTAGCAGATAAATAAAAGAATACTAAGAAAAACCTAAAACAAATGAGAGCAAATAATCGAAGAGATTTTCTAAAAAAGTCAGTATTAGCTGGAGCTTCACTATTTACAGTCCCCTCATTTTTGAGTGCTATTCCCAATAGTAATATAGAGCTATCTCAAGTACTGGAAAATACTTGGGAAAGTAAGTCTGATACTCTCTTAAATAATGGGTTGAAAATAACTGGAACGTTTTTAGATGAGATTTCGCATGATATTCCTCACCAGAATTGGGGGGTAAGGGAATGGGAACGAGATTTTCAATATATGAAGGGAATGGGGATTGACACTGTTATTTTAATACGTTCAGGTTATAGGAAGTTTATTACTTATCCTTCTGAATATCTGCTCAAGAAAGGTTGCTATATGCCTTCTGTAGATTTGGTGGATATGTTTTTGAATTTGGCTGATAAGTATGATATGATCTTCTATTTTGGTTTGTATGATTCTGGGCGTTATTGGGATACGGGGGAGTTAAGTTGGGAGGTGGAAGATAATAAATATGTTATTGATGAGGTTTGGAAGCGTTATGGGAAACATCATAAAAGTTTTGGTGGTTGGTATATAAGTGGTGAAATTAGCCGGAAAACTAAGGGAGCTATTAATGCATTTTATACTATGGGTAAGCAGTGTAAAGATGTCTCTGGTGGCTTACCTACTTTTATATCTCCTTGGATTGATGGGAAAAAGGCTGTTATGGTAAATGGGGGGCAGTTGACAAAAGCGGATGTGATATCTGTGGAAGAACATGAAAAAGAATGGAACGAAATTTTTTATGGTATCCATGAAGTTATTGATGCTTGTGCCTTTCAGGATGGACATATAGATTATGATGAGTTAGATACGTTCTTTACTATAAATAAAAAATTAGCAGATAAATATGGTATACAGTGCTGGACTAATGCAGAGACATTTGATCGTGATATGCCTATCCGTTTCTTGCCCATTAAGTTTGATAAGCTTCGTATGAAATTGGAAGCAGCTAAACGTGCAGGTTATGATAAAGCTATTACTTTTGAATTCTCTCATTTTATGAGTCCACAATCTGCTTATCTGCAGGCAGGACACTTATATGACAGATATAAAGAATATTTTGGAATCAAATAATATATAATAGGTATGAAGTCAAATATAAATTTTTCTTATTTAATATTTTTGTCTGTCGTGGCAGCTTTGGGAGGCTTTTTGTTTGGGTATGATGCTGCGGTCATCTCAGGAACTATATCTCAAGTAACTGTGAAGTTTGGATTGGATGAAATCCAGATTGGTTGGTTTGTTGGTTGTGCCTTGATCGGTTCTATTATAGGTGTACTGTTTGCTGGTAAGTTGAGCGATATGTGGGGAAGGAAAGTAACAATGTTGATAGCAGCGGTCTTTTTTTCAGTATCAGGTATTGGCTGTGCATTTAGTGACTCTTTGGAACAACTGGTGTTTGCACGTATGTTGGGAGGTATAGGTATTGGAATTGTTTCTGTTGTATCTCCTTTGTACATATCGGAAGTTTCAATAGCTCAGTATCGGGGACGGTTGGTTGCTTTGTATCAATTAGCTATTACTATAGGTTTTTTAGGTGCATATTTGACAAATTTACAATTACTCCATTTGTCTCAGAGTGGACTTGTGCTAAGTGTTGATTGGCTGAACCTGATTTTTGTTTCAGAGGTATGGAGAGGCATGTTGGGCTTTTCTTGTATTCCATCATTACTCTTTTTCTTTATACTCTTCTTTATTCCAGAAAGTCCACGTTGGTTGATATTGAAAGGACGTGATGGTTTAGCAAAGAGTATTCTTCAGAAAATATATCTTGTTCCACAAGATACTACAGAGCAATTGCAAGAAATAAAATCCGTCATTCGGTCAGAAGTTAAATCCGATTGGAGTTTTTTGTTGCAACCAGGAATTCTCAAAGCAGTATTAATAGGGGCGGCCATTGCTATCCTTGGACAGTTTATGGGAGTAAATGCGGTACTTTATTATGGACCTACCATTTTTGAAGAAGCAGGTCTGTCAGGTGGAGATGCTCTGTTTAGTCAAGTGCTGGTAGGTGTAGTTAATGCTGTGACCACAGTTATTGCAGTTTTCATTATAGATAAAGTTGGACGAAAGAAACTTGTGTATTATGGTGTGTCTGGTATGATACTTTCATTATTATTAATTGGATTTTATTTTAGTTTTGCTGAAACGCTCAATTTGCCAAATAACTTCTTGTTGTTTTTCTTTTTGTTTTATGTTTTTTGTTGTGCTATTTCTATTTGTGCAGTCATTTTTGTACTGCTTTCGGAAATGTATCCTATCCGTATTCGTGGGATGGCAATGTCTCTAGCCGGATGTTCCTTATGGGTAGGTACTTATCTTGTAGGACAACTGACACCATGGATGCTTCAGAATCTTACCCCCGCTGGGACATTCTTGTTGTTTGCTGTGATGTGTATACCTTATCTTCTGATTGTCTGGAAATTGATTCCTGAGACTACCGGTAAGTCTTTGGAAGAAATAGAACGCTATTGGATGAAAAAATAATCGACCTTATAAAAATATGAATTATGGACTTTAAACAGTTAGCAGCGCAGTACAAAAATGAACTTTTTGAAAATGTACTTCCTTTCTGGTTGCATCGCTCGCAAGACTTTGAGCAGGGTGGTTATTACACTTGTTTGAATCGTAGAGGTGAAGTATTCGATACGGATAAATTTGTCTGGCTTCAAGGCCGTGAAGTTTGGTTATTTTCCATGCTTTATAATAAAGTGGAAAAGCAGAAAGAGTGGCTGGATTGTGCAGTTCAAGGTGGTGAATTCTTGAAAAAGCATGGTCATGATGGCAATTATAACTGGTATTTTTCTTTGGACCGGAAGGGGGCTCCTTTGGTGGAACCCTATAATATCTTCTCTTATACATTTGCTACGATGGCCTTCGGGCAACTTAGCTTAGCTACAGGTAATCAAGAGTATGCAGATATTGCCAAAAGAACTTTTGATATTGTATTATCAAAGGTGGATAATCCTAAAGGTAAATGGAATAAACTTTATCCAGGAACCCGCAATTTAAAAGGATTTGCCTTGCCTATGATCCTTTGTAATCTGTCTTTAGAAATAGAGCATCTTCTGGATGACAAATTTCTAATGAGTACAATTGATACTTGTATTCATGAAGTAATGGAGGTCTTTTACCGCCCGGAGTTGGGAGGTATTATTGTAGAAAATGTACTTGCTAGTGGGGAACTTTCTGATTCATTTGAAGGACGGCAAGTGACTCCAGGACATGCTATTGAAGCGATGTGGTTTATAATGGATTTAGGTAAACGATTGAATCGTCCAGAATTAATAGAGAAAGCTAAAGATATTACTTTAACAATGGCTGAATATGGTTGGGATAAGGAGTATGGTGGGATTGTCTATTTCATGGATCGTGATAAATGTCCTCCACAGCAACTGGAATGGGATCAGAAATTATGGTGGGTTCATATTGAAACATTGATATCAATGCTAAAGGGATATCAATTGACGGGTGATAAAAATTGTTTGGAGTGGTTTGAGCGAGTGCATGACTATACATGGAGTCATTTCAAAGATACTGAATATCCAGAGTGGTTTGGGTATTTGAATCGTAGAGGTGAAGTTCTATTGCCTTTGAAAGGTGGCAAATGGAAGGGATGTTTTCATGTTCCACGAGGGCTATATCAATGCTGGCAGATTTTAGAACAATTAAAGAGTAATATATAATTTGTATAACTTAATTTCTATAAGATCATGAAAAAAAACACAATCGTTAGACATTGTTTTTCAAGGAAGTATATCTCCTTGTGTATATTCCTATTATTGGGGATAATAGGTGAAAAGGCTTTTGCGTATTCTGTTTGGGAAACATATGCGAATGAAACGGAAGGTATATATTTCTCTCTGCAAGAAAGTATTAAAATAACTGGAGTAGTAAAGGATAACAAAGGGGAACCAATTATTGGTGCCAACATTGTAGAACTGAATAAAAAGGGTAATGGTACTATTACAGATATTGATGGTAAGTTCACATTATCAGTTTCGAAAAATGCAGAAATAAGTATTTCATTTATTGGTTTTGATGAGAAAAAAATAAAGATAGGACAGCAAACTTCTTTCGATATTATATTAGAAGAATCCTCGCAATTTCTAGATGAAGTAGTGGTTGTAGGTATGAATAATAGACAGACTCGGCGCTCAGTGACAGGGGCTATATCTACAATTCAAACGAAAGAATTAAAACAGAGTCCTGTTGCAAATCTTAGTAATGCTTTGGCGGGTAAATTGCCAGGATTGATTACTGTACAGACTTCTGGACAGCCAGGCGAAGATGCGTCTTCTCTATTTATCCGTGGTGTCGGTACATATGGGACATCAAACCCGCTAGTTGTTATAGATGGTTTACCTCGTTCTCAAACAGATTTTAATCAGTTAGATGCTAATGAAATTGAGTCTGTAACAATTTTGAAGGATGCGTCTTCATCCTCTCTTTATGGTATACAAGGTGCTAATGGAGTTATTGTTGTGACTACTAAACGAGGAGTTGATCGTGAAAAACCGCTTATTTCTTTTACTGTTCAACAAGCGGTTCAGCAACCTATTCGTCTGCCCGAAACAATGAGTTCTTATGAGCAAGCTCTTTATTATAGAGATATGGATATGAATGATGGACAGACTGAACGCTATACGCCGGAAGTATTGGATATTATTAAAAATGGTTCAGATCCTTACTTATATCCTAACGTTAACTGGTTTGATGAAATTTTGAAGAAGAACTCTATGCAGAGCCAATATAATATCAATATATCAGGAAGTGCATTGGGAAAACTGCGATATTTTATTTCCGGAAGCTATGTAAATCAAGGGACTCTTTTGAAACATCAGGATATTTTTGAAAAGAATTATGGTGTAAAAAGTAAGTTTGATAGATATAATTTTCGTTCCAATGTTGATTTGGACGCAACTTCAATGCTGAATATACGTATTGATTTGGCCGGACGACTGGAAACTCGTGTTGGACCTGGTAGTGATTTTTCTAATGTGTTTAGTGTTATTACAACGCGTTCTCCGTCTTCTCAACCGGTATTTAATCCGGATGGAACATTGGGAGCTGGTAGCGCCCTTGAAATTCCTTTTCAGCAGAACCCTTATGGCATTGTTACTCAGAGTGGTTATTACACCAGGCATACAAATGTGATGTCAGGAACATTGTCGGCAAAACATAAATTAGATTTTATAACCAAAGGATTGAGTGCTCAGGTTTATTTTAGCTTTGAAAGCAATAACTATCAGCATACGACAAGATTACAATCATTTGATTCATTTTGGTATAAAGGCAAGGATGCTACTGGTGAAGCTATTTATCAACCACATAGTGTAAAATCTCGCTTATCGACTACTGACAGCCGTTGGGTGGAGCGTTATACTTATCTGGATGTACGTCTTAATTATGATAGAACTTTTGCGGAGAAACATCAAATTAGCGCACAACTTTTAGGAAATAGAACCTTACGTTCGCAAAATGCCGAACTCCCATATGCTTATCAAGGAATCAGTAGCCGTATTGCTTACAATTTTGATACTCGTTATTATTTAGAAGCCAATATTGGTTATAACGGTTCAGAAAATTTCCCTCCTAAAAAGCGTTATGGTTTTTTTCCTTCATTTTCTGCAGGATGGGTGTTGAGTGATGAAAAATTTATATCTTTACCATCATGGATCCAACTAATTAAATTAAGAGGATCTTATGGAACTGTGGGTAATGATAAAATTGGTGGACAACGTTGGCTGTATATTACGGAATTTACTCCTGGTGGAACTGCTATGGGAACCTATCAATTTGGAGTGTCTCCACAATCAGTAGCTGGATATAATGAGAGTAGAGTTGGTAATAAATTTGTTACTTGGGAGAAATCAGCGAAAGGTAACGTAGGCTTTGATTTGTCCTTATTTAAGGATAATGCTGTGCAGTTTACTTTTGATTACTTCTGGGAAAAAAGAAATAATATTTTGACTACTCCTGGAGATGTTCCTGATTATGTTGGTATAACTAATGTTGCTCCTAGGAATTCTGGTAAAGTAGAGAATAAAGGTATTGAGGCAGAGCTTCGTTTTAATAAGCGTATAAATAAAGATTTGTCAATTTTCGCTAATTTGCAAATGACTTATGCGCGTAATAAAGTTCTTGAGAATGATGAACCGATACCAGCTTTTGATTATCAAGATCTGAGAGGTTATGAAATTGGTTATGTACTTGGATATAAATCGGCGGGACTTTTTCAAGATGAAGAGGATATCAGAAATAGTCCAACACAAAGTTTTGGTACAGTAGTTCCTGGAGATATTAAGTATGTAGACACAAATAAAGATGGAGTTATTGATGCGTTTGATAGAGTACCTATTAAAGTGAATAATGTGCCTCGTAGTATGAGTGGACTATCATTAGGAGTGACCTATAAGAATTTTGATTTTAGTATGCTGATGAATGCATCGACAGGTGGAACTGCTTATTTATATACATATCCAAGTAGCAAAATCAATTTGGAGAGATGGACTGCTGAAAATAAGAATGCACGTATACCTGCTGCACATTCAACAACGAATAATACTGTTGTAACAGATCATTTTGTACAAAATACTGATTATATAAAATTAAGAAATGTAGAAATTGGATATACATTGCCTAAAAAGTTTTTGAGTTCATTGCGGATTTCTACAGCACGTATCTATTTGAATGGACAAAATTTGGCGGTTTGGGATAAGATGTGGTTGAAGGATCGCGATCCGGAGTCTGCAGGTGGTGCTGCATTGGCATATCCTTTACAGCGTGTATTTAATATCGGAATACACGTAGAGTTATAATTACTAATTATTATAATTAAAATAAAGTATAATTATGAAACTTATTAATTTTATTATAAAAAGCATGTGCGGATTTTCTATTTTAATTTCATTTGCTTCATGTGATGATTTTCTTGATAGAGATCCTAGTGACCGTATTACTGAGGAGGAAGTTTTTCAGAAAATACAAACTGCTGAAGAATACTTAAACAATGCTTATACATTTTTACCGGACTTCCAAACTTGTACAGAAGATTTGGGAGGACGCTATAAGTTAGGAGGCGGTACAGATGAAATCGGATATCAACAGACTGCTGGCGTTACGCAAACCCCCTATGATTTTAACAATGGGAACTGGAATGCGGCTCAATTTCCTATGCAACGTTCTTGGACTGATTTTTATGCTTGTATCAGACGTGCTAATGTTTTTATGAGTAATTATGATTTGATTCCTGATGAAGTTTCTACCGGCGGTACAAGTAACAGAAAGCAACGTTTGTTAGGAGAAGCTTATGGCCTGAGGGCATTTTACTATTTTCAGCTGTTTACCATGTGGGGTGGTGTACCTATAGTTGATAAACCTATTGATTTAGGAGAAACTACTGGTACGACTTTGACACGAGCTTCTGCTAGTGAAATAGTGGATTTTATTCTTCAAGATCTTGAAACGGCTGCTAGTATGTTACCGGCGAATCATGATGAAAGCCAATTGGGACGTTTTACTCAAACGATAGCAAAAGCTTTGGCTTCAAGGCTGACATTATATTATGCAAGTCAGTATTGGAATCCAGAAAATGACATTACAAAATGGCAAACGGCTGCAAGTACTGCAAAAGCTGCTATTGATTATGCTGAACAAAATGGTTATCGTTTGGCTGATAATTACGCTGATATTTTTTCTGCAACGGTTAATCCGGAAGTCATTTGGTGCAAAAACTCTGGTGGAAGTGAATGTGTTTGGTGGAATTGGTATGGTTTTCCTTTAGGATATGGAGGATGGTATGTAGATGGCCCTTTGCAGGAAATGGTAGATTCTTATGAGATGGCTGCAACAGGCGAGATCCCAGTATTAGGTTATGATGAGAATGATAACCAGATTATTAATCTGAAATCTGGATATGATCCAGTACATCCATTTGAAGGTAGAGATCCACGTTTTTATGTAAGTATCCTCTATCATGGGGCTCAATGGCAGGGAAGAGCGGTTGATGTATCTCCAACTGGACTAGATAATATTAATATAGGTGGTGTACCACGAGTTAATTATTTTACAAGAAAGTATTTATGGGAGCAACATAATTTGACGACTGGATCGGGGAATTCGTATCGAAGATTTGCAATTATTCGATTGGCAGAGCTTTATCTTAATTATGCGGAAGCACTGAATGAAGCAGAAGGCCCAACAGCAGAAGTCTATAATGCAGTTAATAAGATTCGTAGACGTGCTCAATTACTTGATTTACCGGCAAATCTGACTAAAGATGAGATGAGGAATAAGATCAGACAAGAAAGGCGTGTGGAACTGGCATTTGAAAATCACAGATTTTGGGATGTTAGACGTTGGAAAATTGCAGAAATAGTTGATAATAAAAAGGTGCATAAGATAACGGTAAATGCAGATGGAACATATAGTTATCCAGTATTTCAAAACCGTGTATTTGATAAGGCTAAACATTATTTATTTCCTATTCCTCAGTCTGAAATAGATAAAAATCGTAACTTAGTTCAGAATCCAGGATGGAATTAACAGAGATTGAATATTAGATTATAAGATAAAAATGACTTTATTTTGAAATAGATAATTATGAGAAAGAATTTTATATTTAAAATGAGTGTAGTATTCGTGATGGGTATTATGGCATTAGGTCAAGTATCATGTTCATCAAAGACTGAAACAAATGTAGATAAAGAAGGGGAGGCTTCTTCTGAGTCTCAAGGCGATGTGTTTTTTCAAACAAGAGGGATTATTCTTTCATGGGATGACGTCAAGAAACCAGAAGTTCTGGATTGGTTAAAACTTTCAGAAAATGCAGGTATTACTACTCTTAGTGTTTTTGGTGCTGACATATATTCTGCTGAATACCAGGAGTTCGTCTCAAAATGTCGTGAAAAGTCTATTGATATTGAATACCAAGAACATATGATGGCGACTTTGTTGCCAAGAGACTTGTTCAAGGAGCATCCAGCATATTTCCGTATGGATGAGAACGGTCAACGTACAGCAGATTTTAATTGTTGTCCTTCATCGGAAGAGGCTTTGAGTATAATAGCGGCTAATGCAAAAGTTGCCGCCCAAAAATGTACTTCTAGTAATAATAAATATTATTACTGGTTAGATGATGGCGGAAAGAGATGCCATTGCAAATTATGTGATAAATACAATGATAGTGATCAAGCTTTGTTGATAGAGAATCAGATAATAAGGGCTTTGAAAGAAGTTAATCCACAAGCAAAGTTGGCACATCTTGCTTATCAAGGTACTATTCCTGCACCGGAAATTGTAAAACCAGAGAATGATATTTTTTTGGAATTTGCTCCTTTTAATCGTCGTTGGGATAAGCCTTTGAGAGAACGTGATGCTATTCGGGATGGAATGACAATTACTCATGGTGAATATATTGATGCATTAGAGGCTAATTTAAAAGTCTTCCCTAAAGAAACGGCACAAGTTTTGGAATATTGGATGGATGTGTCTTTATTTAGTGACTGGAAAAAGCCAGCGGTACAATTACCTTGGAATAAAAATGTATTTCTTTCGGATATCAACACATATGCACATTATGGTATTCGTAATATTATTGCATATGCAGTTTATGTCGATGCTATATACTATGAAACCTATAAGAATGTCAATTTTGTACAAGAGTATGGTGATGGTCTGAAGAATTATCGTTTACCGGAATAAGATAAATGAATAGAATTACGAGTAGCAATGTATGCTACTTGTAATTCTACAATAAATAAGAAGCATAAAAAGAACTATGAGAAAGTTTTCTGTATTTTTAGGAATAATTTTATTTGTTCAGATCCTGTATAGTTGTACTTCTCCAATTATTCCTTATTCCATAGACGCGAAGAAAGAAGACCCTCCGCTAGAGACTCTGATCAATTGGGAGGGATGGTATACCATTAAGGCTATAAAACCATTTTTCGCTCCTTGGGATTATTTGGAGGATGAGACGGTATTTAGGTGTTTCTTTTCTTCACAATATTTTTATTTTAGTTTTAATGTAGCAGATGCCACTCCAATCATGTGTCGTGAGTTTGTTCAAGAGTCTGATGTTGAAGCTGAGGATCGTGTGGAAATCTTTTTTTCGGCTTCAAAAGATATGGGACAATATTATTGTATGGAGATAGATCCTAGCGGGCATGTTATGGATTATTCAGCTAGCTATTATAGAAAATTTGATTATGAATGGAATTTTAAGAGTCTGGAAATATGTTCCATAAAAGATGAAAAAGGGTATATCGTTGCAGGCAGACTGTCTGTTTCAGAACTTTTGGAATTGGGAATTGATTTAGAAGAGTTTTATATGGGAGTTTTCAGAGCAGATTTTACAACGCCTAATACGGTTATTTGGTATTCATCTGTGAGTATAAATGAGCCTAAACCAGATTTTCATAACCCCAATATCTTATTTCCTTGTATGAAAAAATAGTTATATCTTAAAAACTGATCGCTATGTATAGAAATACTTTTTTATCTGTTATGTTTCTTGCGTGTTGTTTTAATGGTAGTCTTTGTGCACAAAGTGATGCACAAATTTATGAAAGGACTTGTGATGCAAAGACTTATCCTTTTTCAGACCCATCTCCAGTTGCGACACCTAATAATTCTTATTATCCTTATTTCCGCTTTGATGGTTTTTCTATGCAAGCGCAGGAGAAGCAGTGGAAAATGGTTGTTTTGGAAAATGATTATGTGAAACTAACTGTAACTCCAGAAATCGGAGGGAAAATTTGGGGAGCCATAGACAAAGTTAATAATAAAGAATTTGTTTACACTAATGGAGTCGTGAAATTTCGTGATGTGGCAATGAGAGGACCCTGGACATCGGGAGGTATAGAATTTAATTTTGGTATTATTGGTCATGCTCCTACATGTAGTACTCCTATAGATTATCTTACAAAAAAGAATGTGGATGGTAGTGTTAGTTGTCATATATTTTCTTATGAGTGGATTACGCGTACAGTCTGGAATGTCGAAATTAGTTTACCTAAGGACAAGGCTTATTTCACAACGCACACAACTTGGTTTAATCAGTCTTCTATTGATCAACCTTATTACCAATGGATGAATGCTGGTTATGCTACTAAAACTGGAACAAGATTTTATTATCCAGGTACTTATAGTATAGGACATTCGGGAGATTTGCATCCTTATCCGATTGATGAGGAGGGGCGAGATGTCTCGTGGTATGATAATAATAATTTTGGTGCTTCTAAATCTTTACATATA
This sequence comes from Bacteroides sp. AF20-13LB, assembly GCF_003603065.1. Lineage (NCBI taxonomy): Bacteria > Pseudomonadati > Bacteroidota > Bacteroidia > Bacteroidales > Bacteroidaceae > Bacteroides > Bacteroides sp. AF20-13LB. The sequence goes on along the minus strand of NZ_QTMH01000007.1, from coordinate 126,161 downwards.
ATAGGTGATTATAATGATTATTTTGGGATTTATTGGCATAATGAAAAACATGGTTCAGCTCATTACTCCAATTATGATGAGAAATTGGGGATGAAATTTTATCTTTGGAGTTTTTCACGTGAAGGGGCCATCTGGGAAGAACTATTGACTGATGATAGTGGGCAATATGCGGAACTACAATCTGGTAGAATGTATAATCAGCCAAGTGTGACCAGCGGTTTTACACCATTTAATCATAATGAGTTTGCTGCACAGATGACAGACCAATGGACTGAATATTGGTTTCCTATAGCCGAGATCGGTGGTCTTTCTCAAGCAAGTCCGCTAGGCGCTATATATGTAGAGCACTCTGAAAAAAATATTGAAGTTCATTTATCTGCTCTGAAAGATATTTGTACCGATATGGAAATTTACAATGACAGGCAATTATTGATGAAGATGCCTATAAAAGCTAAAATATTAACTCCTGAGTATTTTAATATACCTTTGCCTTTTGATATTCCGGAAGGAAAGCTCAGAATTATAATAGGGAATAAGGAATTGGTTTATTCAGAGATAAAAAATGATTATGAACTGAACCGTCCGAAAGAACTACCAGCTGATTTTGACTGGAATTCTACATATGGGCTTTATATGCAGGGTAAAGACTGGCTAAATCAGAAAATGTATGGAAATGCGGAAAAATATTTGAAAGCAGCTCTAGAGAAAGATGTATATTTTATTCCGGCATTGGTAAGCTTATCTTCATTGTATTATAAGAAAGGGATGTATCTTGATGCTTGTGAATTGGTAAAACGAGTGTTGAGTTTAGATACTTATCATGGAGAGGCCAACTATTTGTATGGATTATGTAGTCGTGCTATGGGAAATCTGGCAGATGCCAAAGATGGCTTTTCCGTGGCAACATTTTCTCCAGGTTTTCGTACGGCTGCTTATGAGCAGTTGGGTGAACTTTATATGAGAGAGGAAAATTGGGAAAAAGCTGAGCAATATGCATTAAAAAGTTTGGAGTATAATCAAATGAACTTATATGCGAAGCAGTTGCTGATTGTCCTTTACAGAAAAAGTAATCATGCGGAAAAAGCGTTGAGTGAAATAGAAAAAATGACAGAACAGTTGCCATTGCTACATTGGGTTCGATTTGAAGAGTATTTATTGGAAGCCTCGACTGCTGAAGAATTCAGTTCTCTTATTTGTAATGAGCTCTCTTTCGAGACTTATATGGAAATGGCTGTATGGTATGAGTCTATTGGCTGTCTGGATGAAGCTATTACACTTCTATCATTTGTAGATACTTATCCAATAGCTTTGTATCAGAAGGCCTATATATATCATTTGAAAGGGGATGAAAAGGGGGCAATGGTATTTTTGGATGAGGCTAATAAGAAGTCTCCTAAAATGGTGTTTCCTTTTCGTGCCCATACATTGAAAGTTTTGGAATGGGCAGCAGGTTTGTCTGATAATTGGAAAATAAGTTATTATCGTGGGCTGATTCAATGGAGTGTTGGCAATACATGTTGTGCTTTAAATTTATTGAATAGTTGCAAAGATGTTCCTGATTATGCTGCTTTTTATTTAAGTCGTGCTGAGTTGCGAAAGGATAAGTCTGGTTTGCCCGATTTGCTCATGGCTCAAAAACTTGATCAATCATGGAGAACACAGTACTATTTATTAAATTATTATGTTGATCATGAGCAATGGGCAGAGGCTGTAAAAGTGGGAAGGAATGCTTATAAGAGATATCCAGATAACTATTATATTGGATTAAAATATGCAATGGCTCTTTGTGAGAGTGGACAGTATATGGCTAGTCTCAATTGTCTGAAGAAGTTACAGGTACTTCCTTATGAGGGATCGTATATTGGACGTGATATTTATCGCAGGGCTTGTCTGTATCAAGCTATGAAAGAATGGGAAGATGGTAGGTATGCCAAAATGTTAACAATGATAGAGAAAACACAAGAATGGCCGGAGAACTTGGGGGTAGGAAAGCCTGATGAGGAGTTGATAGATACTCGCTTGGAAGACTATATGGCAGCTATTGCGTATGTAGAACAAGGGCAAAGTATGCAAGCAGATAAATTGTTCTCTCAAATTGCAAGTAGCAATATGTCTGAAGCTTATTTTGACTCAAATAACCTTTTGGTTGTGCTGGCATTGCGTAACTTAGGAAAAGTTGACATGGCAGATAGTCTTGTGAATGAATGGAAAGTTAAACATGTACATAATGAAATAGCTCAGTGGTGTATATTGGTTTATAATAATGAAAAGAAAAAGGCAACAGAGATACTTAATAAGTATGAAGAAACGGAAGAAATTGCTCCATGGAATGTTGGTTATAGGGATTATAACTTTAAATTGATAAGAAAATTGAGTCGTATATTGAAAAAATAAAATTCTAACCTTGTTTATTATATAATAAGAATGCAATGTGTATTTTCGTAACTATATGTTTTTTGCTCTTTTTCTGGCTTATACCTATTTCTTTATATGCAGATAATGAGATTCATCTGACATTGATACCTCCTGCTATTGTAACGAATCAAGTTGATCTTGATATTCGTGGAGGAGTTGTAAATAAGAGCAGTCAAGAGCAAATGTATATTGTTTCATTGTATTGGAATAAAGAAGATGATGAACATCTGATATGTCGTTCTACTTTCAAACTTTTGCCCGGTCAGTCAAAGACTGTTTGTTCTATTGTAGATACAGAAAAGAGGATAGGCCAAAATCGAGTAATCTTTAAGGTTAAAAGTCAAAATAAGCTATATAGGAAAGTTAAGGATATTGAAATTTGTAAGTCCGATATTCGTTCTACTCAGAGACTTTCTGGTGCTTGGACTGGCATCTATCACTGGAGTGAGACTGAGGGAAAATATTGGAACAAAAAACTTCAGGAAATGACGGATAGCCATTGGGGCGAGATGGTGAGAGCCATGGATAAGTTGAATATGAATATTATCGTTATTCAGGAGGTTTTTCGCAATGAAGAATATGCAGGCAAACATTCTGTAAATGTCACAAATTATACTGGTAAAGCCTTTTATCCTTCAAATCTGTATCCGGGACGGATGGATATCAAGGCTGATGATCCTATTGAGGCTATATTGACAGAGGCAGATAGGAGAAATATGAATGTATTTCTAGGAATTGGCATGTTTGCTTGGTTTGATTTTACTACTGAATCTCTAGAATGGCATAAACGAGTGGCTAAAGAGCTTTGGGAAAAGTATGGACATCACGAGTCCTTTTATGGGTTTTATATTTCGGAAGAGAGTGGAGGAGGGCTAGATAATTGGGAAAAGAGTCCGTTGATGAGAAAGAAGAGGAAGGAGGATATTGTAACCTTCTTTAAAGAGTTTAAGGCCTACTGTAATACTTTTGCACCAGGGAAACCTATGATGCTGGCTACCAATAGTTTTGATATTCCTAATGGAATGGATACTTATCCGGACTTATTGAAGCATCTGGATATATTATGTCCATTTGGATTTGCTAGAATGCCTAAAGAAGATTTAAAAGGACTTGAAGCTGCAAATTTATTACAAAAAGTATGTGATGAAGCGAAAGCTCATTTATGGTTTGATTTGGAGGCTTTTTTATTCAACCAGGATAATTCATTATATCCTCGGCCTATAGATGGAATCATTCAAGACTTAAATCAATTTGAGAATTTTGAGACTATTTTGTGTTATCAGTTTCCTGGTGTATTTAATGATCCGGAAATGTCTGTCTGTATAGGTGAAAAAGAGACAATTGATTTGTTTAACGGATACTTGGACTATTTGAACGAACAAAAAAAAGAAGGTAAAGACAAGATTGTTTCCGAAGTAAAGCCAATTACCGGTACATGGATAAATCTAGCTTATCAGGATGTACGTAATAAATATACCAATCTGCAATATTTTGACAATACTGACCCTGGAATGTGGGAACAGAAGGTGAAGGAATTATCAGATATGGGGATGGAATATTTAGTTTTTATGGCAGTAGCTAATGAAGGGGAAGCCTATTATCCTTCAAAACTAATGCCGTGGGCGTATTCTGAGAATAGAAAAAGCCCGGTGGATGCCATTATGGATGCGGCAGCTCGACTAGGCATGAAGGTTTTTATGAGTATTGGCTGGGCTAAAGACCAGGATGATAATTTACGCGATCCGGTGATTCAGCAAAGGCAATTGGATATGATGAAGGAGTTGGCGTCCATATATAGGACACATAAAGCGCTTTATGGATGGTATTTACCGGTTGAGGATTGCTTGTGTCCTATACTTTCTGAGCATGCTGTGAATGCGGTCAATGCTTTGGCAGAGCAGGCGCGTAGATTGACTCCGAATAAGAAAATTCTGATTTCTCCTTATGGCATGGTCAATTCTGATTTTGATGATCCGGAATATGAAAGGCGGTTGTCTAGGCTAAAGGTAGATGTCATAACCTATCAAGATGAAGTGGGATGTGTGAGGGAAAAGTTTCCTTTGGTCCGCTTGAAGGAAAACTGGCAAAAGCTGCGGACTATTCATGATAAACTGAATATTGCCTTATGGGCGAACTGTGAAACGTTTACGTGGGAAGATGAGCTTAACGACCGCACTTCTGCTTTGATTCCGGCTGCCTATTCACGCTTACTTTCTCAGCAAGCAGCAGCATCGGCAGCGGGAGTGGAGAATATTGTTTCTTTCATGTTTTGTGGCATCATTGAGAATCCGATGTCATCTTTTCAGTTAGGACAACCTATTTGGTCCAATTGTACTTTTCAGAACTATATGGATTGGAAGCGGGGTACGAGATATTGGAAATTGCTTGAAGCTTCTTTCCTTGATAAATTGGCTAATGGTGCGACACCTGAGATGATAAGGGACGAAAAGACTCCATCGGCATTATTGGATGGCTTGATTGCTGAGGAAAACACCGGAGACAGTTGTTGGATAATCTTTAATAAGGGATATCATGAGCTGCAGGTTGATTTGCAAAAGGAAATGGAGCTCCATGACGTTTTACTGCGTATGTTAAATTATAGGCCGGGAGGTATTAGACTGCCCTCGAAAGTCTATTTATATGCTTCACTAGATGGAGACTCGTATCGTTTATTATCTATTAAAGACACTCCTTCCTTCCAGAATGCCAAGCATGATGCCTGGATTGACGGAGTCTTGTTTGAAGGTATAGATGTCAATACCCGCTATCTCAAAGTTGCTTTTGAGGCAGATACGCCGGTGTATATGGATGAATTATTTGTTAATCCAGTAATCAGATAATAGGAAAGCCTCCCGATATTTTAGTGCATATTGGGAGGCCTTCTTTATTATCTCTATTTTTTTATCAGTCGAACAGACTCTTGAACTTCTTGAATATTTTCTCCTTAATCGAAGTATTTGGCTTGAAGTTATCCGATTCTTCCATCTCCTCCAGCGCCTTCTTCTCATCCTTGTTCAGCGTTTCGGGTACGTATACGCTGACATTTACCAGCAAATCTCCCGTGCCGTATCCGTTCACGTTGGGTAAACCTTTGCCGCGCAGGCGGAGCACTTTTCCCGGTTGCGTACCTGAGTCAATTTTTACTTTCACCTTTCCATCAATCGTGGGAATTTCTACCGCACCACCCAAGGCTGCTGTCGGGAAGCTGAGGAGCAGATTGTAAATCAAGTCGTTTTCATCGCGTATCAGGTTCGGGTCTTGTTCTTCCTCTACAAGAATCAGCAGGTCTCCCGGCACGCCGTTGTGCTTGCCTGCGTTTCCTTTTCCTCCCATAGAGAGTTGCATACCTTCTGCAACGCCTTTCGGAATTTTTACGGTTACTACTTCTTCACCGTATACAATGCCTTCACCGGCACACTCCTTACACTTGTTCTTGATGATTTTGCCCTCACCGCCACACGTCGGGCAGGTGGTTCTTGTCTGCATGGTGCCGAGTATGGTTTGCTGGTTACGGATTACCGTGCCGCTGCCGTTACAAGTCGGGCAGGTCTCTGAACCACCGTCACCTTCGGCTCCCGTACCATGACAGTGGGTACAAGGCACGTATTTCTTCAGTTTGAATTTCTTTTCCACGCCGGTAGAGATTTCCTTGAGGTTCAGTTTCACCTTGACACGCAGGTCCGAACCACGGTAACGGCGTTGTTGTTGTGCTCCACCGCCTCCGCCGAAACCTCCAAAACCGCCGAAACCTCCACTGTGTCCGCCAAAGATGTCACCGAACATGGAGAAGATGTCGTCCATGGACATGCCTCCACTGAAGCCGCCGAACGGACCACCATTACCGGCGGCACCACCCAGTCCGGCATGACCGAACTGATCGTAGCGGGCACGCTTGTCCGGATTGCTTAGTACGTCGTATGCTTCTGCCGCTTCCTTGAATTTCTCTTCGGCTGTTTTGTCGCCCGGATTCTTGTCCGGATGATATTGGATGGCTTTCTTGCGATAGGCTTTCTTTATTTCTTCTACCGTTGCTGTCTTTTCGACTTCCAATACTTCGTAGTAATCTCTTTTTTCCATACAGTTTTATGTTATTCTCCGACTACCACTTTGGCATGACGGATCACTTTGTCGTTTAGGATGTAACCGGTTTGTACACAGTCCAGAATTTTGCCTTTCAGTGCTTCATTGGGTGCCGGAATCACGGCGATGGCTTCGTGATAGTCTGTATCGAGCGGTTGTTCCTTTGTTTCTATCACCTTAACGCCGTTTTGTCCCAATACAGACATGAACTTGTTGTAGATAAGTTCAACGCCTTCTTTTACGGCGGCTACGTCGGTGGCTGTTTCCATGTTTTTGAGGGCGCGTTCAAAGTCATCCACAATGGGTAGGATACTGCTGATACTCTTTTCACCACCGTTCAGGATGAGTTCTGCTTTCTCCTTCATGGTACGTTTGCGGTAATTGTCAAACTCGGCAGACAAGCGCAGGTATTTGTCCTTCTGCTCTTCAATCTGTTCATTGGCCTTTTCCAGTTCCTGGGCGAGCTTTTCTTCTTCTGTCAGGGGAGCTTCGTTTTCTTGTGAAGTTTCTTGTCCGACAGTTTCTTCGTCACATTCGTTAGGAGTAGCTTGAGTTTTCAGCTCCTCTTCCTGGTTGTTTTCTTTTTCTTTCGGATTCATATTGTTATGCTTATTATTCTTGTAAAATGATTTAGCTTTCATTGCTGTTAAGGGTTTAAGTTAATACGATATTGGTGCTCCAGCAAAAACTTTGCCAAAACGGATATTTTTGCCGAAAACGCTGCAAAGGTAATACTTTTATGTCAGATTGACAGCGCTTCTCTGTGCCTATTCATGGAAAAATAACTATCTTTGCACTCGCAATTCGCAGACTAATAGGTATTAAATAGTAAATTGTAAATAAATAAATCGTAAATATAAAGATGATTACAGTCTCTAATGTCTCAGTACAGTTTGGTAAAAGAGTGTTGTTCAATGACGTAAACCTGAAGTTTACAAGTGGTAACTGTTATGGTATCATCGGTGCCAACGGCGCCGGAAAATCTACTTTCCTGAAAACGATTTCCGGGGAGCTGGACCCTACGACGGGCTCCATCATGCTGGCTCCGGGAGAGCGTCTTTCCGTTTTGAGCCAGGACCACTTTAAGTGGGATGCTTTTACGGTGATGGACACGGTGATGATGGGACACACGGTGTTGTGGGATATCATGAAGCAGCGTGAAGTGCTGTATGCCAAAGAGGATTTCACAGACGAGGATGGACTGAAGGTTTCCGAATTGGAAGAGAAATTTGCCGAGCTGGACGGCTGGAATGCCGAAAGCGATGCTGCCGCCTTGCTGAGTGGCTTGGGTATCAAGGAAGACAAGCATTATCTGCTGATGGGTGAGTTGAACAACAAGGAAAAGGTGCGTGTCATGCTGGCGCAGGCTCTCTATGGAAATCCTGATAACTTGCTGCTGGACGAGCCTACCAATGACTTGGATATGGAGACCGTGACTTGGCTGGAAGATTACTTGTCAAACTTTGAGCATACGGTGCTGGTGGTGAGCCACGACCGTCACTTCCTCGATTCCGTTTGTACGCATACGGTGGACATCGACTACGGAAAGATTAACCTCTTTGCCGGTAACTATAGCTTCTGGTATGAGTCCAGCCAGCTGGCGCTCCGTCAGCAGCAGAACCAGAAGGCAAAGGCCGAGGAGAAGAAGAAAGAGCTGGAAGAGTTTATCCGCCGATTCAGTGCCAATGTGGCAAAGAGCAAGCAGACTACCAGCCGCAAGAAGATGTTGGAGAAACTGAATGTAGAAGAAATCAAGCCGTCATCACGTAAGTATCCGGGCATCATCTTTACGCCCGAACGCGAACCGGGTAATCAGATTCTGGAAGTTTCCGGTTTGACGAAAACGCTGGAAGATGGTACGGTGCTGTTCCGCGACGTCAACTTCAACGTAGAGAAGGGAGACAAGATTGTATTCCTCTCGCACGATCCGCGTGCCATGACCGCCCTGTTCGAGATTATCAACGAGAATATGAAACCGGATGCAGGTACTTTCAACTGGGGTGTGACTATCACCACCGCTTACCTGCCGCTGGACAATACTGCATTCTTTAATACAGACCTGAATCTGGTGGACTGGTTGAGCCAGTTCGGTGAAGGCAATGAAGTCTATATGAAGAGCTTTCTGGGACGTATGCTGTTCTCCGGCGAGGAGGTGCTGAAGAAAGCAAGCGTATTGTCGGGAGGTGAGAAGATGCGTTGCATGATTGCACGTATGCAGCTGCGCAATGCCAATTGCTTGATTCTGGATACACCTACCAATCACCTCGACTTGGAGTCTATCCAGGCATTCAACAATAATCTAAAGACCTATAAAGGCAATATCCTTTTCTCATCCCACGACCACGAGTTCATTCAGACGGTTGCCAACCGTATCATCGAATTGACTCCGAACGGTATTATCGACAAGATGATGGAGTATGACGAATACATCACTTCAGACCACATCAAGGAGTTGCGTGCACGTATGTACGGAGCTTAAAAGATAAATTTTCAGAACAGACTCTTGAATCCTTTCCGAAGGCCTTCGGATGTTTTACTAAAACTCGTATGGAGATTTACTAAATCTCCGGGAAGGATTTAGTAAATCGTCGGACAAGATTTAGTAAAACGTAATCCCCCTCCCAGAACTACTTCTGGGAGGGGGATTGCTTTTTCTTGTTGATACGTTGAAAAAGGATTACAATACTACCGCTTCTCCTTGTATATGATTTTACCTTTACTCTCTCCGAAAAGGTTGTCGCCTAGCGTGGTAATCTTATTCCCCGTGGCAAGCACATAGCGCAGGTTGTCGCATCCCATAAATGCTCCGTACTCAATGGCGGTTACACTGGCAGGAAGCACCAGCGTGCCGCACAAACGGCCGCAGCCACTGAATGCACGCTGTCCGATGCTTCTAAGCTCTTGCGGGAGCCGTACGTTCAGCAGATACTTCTTTTGGGTGAAAGTATAGTCGGGAATTGCAGTGGCATTACTGTTGGTCATGTCGATGGAAACCAGATTGGGCATATAGTCGCGTATCAATGTGAAGTCGGCTTCGTCCATTTTTCCTTCAACGGTCAGAAAGTTAACGTCTTTGGGCTGAAATCCGGCTCTTAACAGTTCGCTGGCAAGGCTGCCCATTTTACCAATCTGCACATTGACTGTCAGTGGTTCTCCTTCAATGAATGCAAAGGTCTCCCATTTCATTTTGGTACGATAGGAGTCACTGCATCCCAATGGAACAAATATGGCTGTAACGCTATCGGCCAATGCTTCGGACAACAGATTGGGAGCCGTTTTCTTCCGTATCTGGCATATCTTGAGATTTTTACATCCCTTAAAGGCAGCATCTTCGATGTTCTTGGTCTTGTCGGAAAGGATAATCCTGGTCAGTGTCTCCTTGCCTACAAATGTACTGTCGTCCATTTGCTTGCAGAAGGCATATGCCGGAATGCAATTGGCAGGATATACATAAAAACGGTTTGGATAAGTCCCGTTCTTGCCTGCATACATGCTGATGGAGGCATTGGAAATGTCCAGCAGTTGCAGGTTTTTGAATTCATCCCGTAGATGCCTGAAATCTACGGCATTCAGCTTGCCCTGCAGGGTCAGTTGGGTGATTTCATTGGCTTCCGCTTCTGTCATCAGTTCCACCAGGGTGCCGGGTTTGGCCACGTAGTATCTTTTGGATTTTTGTGCCGAGGCATTCAGCATTAACGCCAGTCCGGCAACGGCTAAAAGTATTTTTCTTAGTTTCATGTTTGTCGATTCCAGATTGATTTTTCAAATATAAGAAGAAACCGGCAGGAATACATGAAGTTTTTTCTTTTTATTATTATTTTTGTCGGATATTAATCAAAATGAGATACAAATGGAGACGGAAGAAACGGTGAAGGAAGAGTGTGTTGCTATGAGTAAAACAAAACGTATTTGGCTGGCATTCGTTGATATAGTACTGTTTACTGTACTTTTTATGATTTTTCTGTTTTTGTTTGCCATACCTTTTGCGATTGCTTTCCCTGAGTTGAAGACACAAGCTGGTGGGATGAGCGTCTATTTAATGATGTTGAATGAAGTCTTGATGTTGGCCAGTGGGCTTATTGCCGCTTGTATGGTGCTGGGCTTCAGGAAGCTTCCTTTTTCGGGCTTGGGCTTGTCTTTGAAGGGATGGGGTAGAAGCCTGCTGAACGGAGCTTTGTTTGTCGTGTTCTTGTATGCAGTTGGTTTTGGCTTGTCTTTATTGTTGGGGGCTGTGGAAGTGGCAGGGGTCTTGTTTTCTCCCATTTCGTTGTTGTCGAGTCTTTTGCTTTATTTTTTAGTGGCAGTTACGGAAGAAGTTATTGGACGCGGTTTCATTTTAGGGCGTATGCTGGATGGAGGCGTCAATAAGTTTGTGGCATTGTTTATCTCTGCGGTGTTATTTTCGTTGATGCATCTTTTCAATCCCAGCTTTGCCTTCGTCCCGTTTTTGAATATCATGCTGGCGGGTTGTTTCTTGGGAGCTTCCTATATATACACGCGCAACCTCTGTTTCCCCATTGCCTTGCATTGGTTCTGGAACTGGATTCAAGGTTCTGTTTTGGGATATAAAGTCAGTGGAAATGAATTTAGCAATGAGAATCTGCTGATTCTTCACTTTCCGGAAGAAAATCTGATAAATGGAGGAACTTTCGGGTTCGAAGGCTCTATTCTGTGTTCACTACTTTTAGTGCTTGGTACAGTAATTATCTTAAGACACTATTATAAGGGATTAGGGATTAATGATTAATACGGAAACCATTAACCACTAACCATTAATCCCTAATCCCTAATCATTAATCACTAATTCTGTTCCACTCCTTTCATTGTCAGCTGTATGCGTTTCCGGTCCATATCTATGCTGAGTACCTTTACGCGTATATGCTGGTGAATGGACACTACTTCATTAGGGTCTGATATGAATCTGTCGGCGAGTTGGGAGAGGTGTACCAGTCCGTTTTCCTTGATGCCTATATCGACAAATGCGCCGAAGTTGGTGATGTTTCCTACGATGCCGGGCAATTCCATGCCTTCGCGTAGGTCGTTGATGGTGCGCACGTTCTTATCAAATTCAAATATTTTTATCGGTCCGCGTGGGTCACGTCCGGGCTTGTCCAGCTCTTGCAGGATGTCTTTCAGTGTCGGCATGCCCACGGTGGGGGAGAGGTAGCGTTCCGGATTAATCTTCAGGCGCAGCTCCCGGCTGGCTATCAGCTCGGCTACGCTGCAACCCAAGTCCTTTGCCATTTGTTCTACGATGCAATAGCTTTCCGGGTGTACGGCAGTATTGTCCAGCGGATTCTTTGCCTGCGGAATGCGTAGGAAGCCGGCACATTGCTCAAACGCCTTGGCACCCATACGAGGTACTTTCATCAGTTCCTTGCGCGAGGTGAAGGCACCGTTTTCGGCACGATAGTTCACAATGTTCTGTGCCAGTTGCGGACCCAATCCCGAGATGTAGGTCAGTAGATGGCTGCTTGCGGTGTTCAGGTTGACACCTACCAAGTTTACACAGTTTTCTACGGTCTGGTCCAGTGATTTTTTCAGCTTGGTTTGGTCTACGTCATGCTGGTATTGCCCCACACCAATAGATTTCGGGTCAATCTTTACTAACTCTGCCAGCGGGTCCATCAGTCGTCTGCCTATGGACACAGCACCGCGTACGGTGACGTCGTAGTCGGGAAACTCGTCCCGTGCAATTTTAGAGGCCGAATAGATGGAAGCTCCCTGCTCGCTGACGATGAATATCTGTATGTCGCGGTTGAAGCGCTGATGTTTCAAGAACTCCTCCGTTTCGCGGCTGGCTGTTCCGTTACCTATGGCTACAGCATCTATCTTATAAGACTCTATCATCATTTGCAGCTTGGCAAATGCCTCTTTCTGCTTGCTGACCGGAGGGTGGGGGTAGATGTTCTCATTGTGGAGCAGATTTCCTTGTGCATCGAGGCACACAACTTTACAACCCGTACGAAATCCGGGGTCTATACCCATCACACGCTTTTGCCCCAGTGGTGAAGCCAGCAACAACTGACGGAGGTTTTCGGCAAATACCTTGATGGCTTCCTCATCAGCACGTTCCTTACTTTGCGTGGCAAATTCCGTCTCTATGGATGGCTTCAATAGGCGTTTGTAGGAATCCTGCACGGCTTCTGCCACTTGCTGTCCGCAGGGGTTGTTGCTCCGCACGAATTGGCGTTCCAGCCGTTCCACGCACTCCTCATCGTCCGGGCTGATGCTGACTTTCAGCAGGCCTTCCGCTTCGGCACGCCGGATGGCGAGCAGGCGGTGGGAGTTGCATCGCTTCAACGATTCGGAGCAGTCGAAGTAGTCACGGTATTTGGTCGCTTCCTCTTCTTTGCCTTTCACTACTTTGGCGGTCAGTATGCCTTGGCGGGCAAATGCGTTGCGCACGCTGTTTCGGGCACGTTCGTCTTCGCTAACATGCTCGGCTATGATGTCACGGGCACCTTTCAGTGCATCTTCCACGTTCTTCACGTCTCCTTTCACGTAATTGGCGGCGCGTTCCTCCGGATGAGGATCACGTTGCAGCATCAGCAGGGTGGCGAGGGGTTCCAGTCCTTTTTGACGGGCTGCTTCGGCACGTGTTTTCCGTTTGGGCTTGTAGGGGAGGTAGATGTCCTCCAGTAGGGTATTGTCCCAAGTCTCCTCGATGCGCTTCTGAAGTTCGGCGGTCAGTTTACCTTGTTCCTGTATGGTGTTCAGGATGGTTTCTTTACGTTTGGCGATTTCGTTCAGCTTTTCGTAGTGGGTCTTTATGGATTCAATCTGCACTTCGTCCAGTCCTCCCGTCACTTCTTTTCGGTAGCGGCTGATGAAGGGGATGGTGGCACCATCGTTCAGCAATCCGAGGGTCTGTACTATTTGTTTCTCTGATATGCCGAGGGCGGCAGATATCATGCGGTGGAAATGTTGTATCATCGGTTCTCTCTTTTTATAATGGATGCCAAAAGTACGAAAAACAATCGTCGTACGAAAATAAACCCCATATTCTTGGAAAAATCATTTATTATTGCGAAGTTTGTCAACTATAACGAACTAATAAACAATAATATGGAAGAAGCTAAAGGTCAATCGATTTTAGATAAAATGCTCACTACATTTATCAATACGTTAGTGAAAGCAGCCGAAAATGAGGCTCAAACACATTTCGGCAAAAACCTTGAGGAGGTATTGAAGCATTTCATGGCAAAAGTGAATAGCGATTTTGAAAAACAATGCCTGCTTTGGTATTTTACAAAAAAAGGTCAAACTATGACCGTGTCGTCAGAAGTCTTTGAGCGGATTGCGAAAGCGGCTGTTGCCTCGCGTGCGGCAAGCGAGAAGCTGTTTCATGGCCCACAGAAGGTAATCATTAAAGGAAAGGTCTATTATTCCCAAACCATTTCTTTCTATGAGAATGATGAATTTGATTATGCCTTGGGCTGTGCGACAATCTTCTTTGATGAGGAGGGCGTTCCCGTAGGCCTGAAGGATATTTATGACTTTAACGAAGCAAAACATCGTGATACCAATGCCGAGAGTGACACCACATTTATGGCTAAATTTGAAAAAGCAAATTTAGCAAAGTCCTACGCCATACTTTATGGCATTAATGACTATGACCTTCATGACTGATGTGTTTCGTACCATATCGTCATGTATCATAGCATTATTCTGCTGTCTGTTACCAGTGTTCTCTATTACGGGGGAGCATCCGATACTGATTATCAGTTCCTATAACCCGGATGCTGGCCGTACTTCCGGCAACATCTCAGACTTTATGGAGGAGTTCCAACGCCTGGGCGGGACAAACACCATCGCATTGGAAAACATGAACTGCAAAAGCTTCTCCGAATCTCCCCTTTGGGAACGGAGGATGGTGGAGCTATTGTCCAAATACCAGGGCGATAACAGTCCGGCGCTGACCGTCCTTATTGGGCAGGAGGCTTGGGCTGCCTATCTTTCTCTGCCCGACTCTATACGCGGCAATACTCCGGTCGTAAGTGCATTGTCCAGCCGTAACGCCATATTGTTGCCGGGCGATACGGTCGACTTAAAGACCTGGATGCCCGAATCCGTCGACTTCTTCACGGATTTCCCCAGTTCGCCTATCAAGGCTGGCTTCGTTTATGAGTATGATGTGGAGGCCAACATCAATATGATAAAGCAGATGTATCCCGGCACCAAGAATATCGCTTTTGTCTCAGACAACAGTTATGGCGGCGTTGCCATGCAGGCCTATGTAGTGAAGGAGATGCAGAAGTTCCCGGAACTAAACCTGATTCTGCTGGACGGACGCGTCAATACCATATATACCATTTGTGACAGATTGCATGAGTTACCGGAAAATACAGCTATATTGATGGGGACATGGCGTGTGGACATGAACGATGGTTACTTCATGCGGAATGCAACCTACGCCATGATGGAAGCAGCTCCCACTTTGCCCACTTTCTCGCTCAGTTCCGTAGGCTTGGGATATTGGGCTGTGGCAGGTGTCGTTCCTGCTTACCGTGCTTTGGGCAAGGAGATGGCAAGACAGTCTTACCGCCTGCTGACCACCTCCCAGGATAGTGAGACCCATATGGAAATCATTCCGAATGAGACCATACTGGACGGTAAACTTGTGAAGGAAAAGAAACTGAATATCACCGGCCTTCCGCAGCCGGTAAAGATGCTGAACGTAACCCCTTCTTTCTACGAACAGTACAAGTATCATATCTGGTCTGTCGGTGCTGTTCTGTTGGTGCTGTTGGGCGGTTTGTTCGTTTCCCTTTACTTTTATTATCATACAAAGAAGTTGAAGGATGAACTGGAGGTATCCGAGGGTGCCTTGCGCGAAGCAAAAGACCGTGCCGAAGAATCCAGCCGTCTGAAGAGTGCTTTCCTTGCCAATATGAGCCACGAAATCCGTACTCCATTGAATGCGATTGTGGGCTTCTCGGACGTGCTGTCTGCCGGAGGAGCCTCGGAAGAAGAACAGCGTGGCTATTTCGAGATTATTAGGACCAACTCTGATTTGCTGCTTCGGTTGATTAATGACATATTGGATGTGTCCCGTTTGGAGGCCGACCGCGTCATCCTTTCTTTGGAGAGCTGCAATGTAGTGCAGATATGCCAGCAGGTAGTAGCTTCCGTGGCCCAGGCACGCAGGTCGACCAATCAATTCTTATTTGAGTGTGAACGTGAGGTAGTGGAGATGCGGACGGATGTGCAGCGTTTACAGCAGGTTGTGATAAATCTGCTTTCCAATGCGGACAAGTTTACAAAAGAAGGTACGATAACCTTGAAGCTGGAGCCGGATACGGCGAGGAATGTTGCAGTATTCTCGGTGACTGACACTGGTTGCGGCATTCCATTGGACAAACAGAAACGGGTGTTCGAACGTTTCGAGAAGCTGAACGAATATGTGCAGGGAACCGGCTTGGGCTTGTCCATCTGTAAGCTGACCGTTGAGAAGTGGGGCGGCGAGATTTGGATAGATCCTGCCTATACGGATGGAGCGCGGTTTATGTTTACCCATCCTATGAACTTATAAGAACCGACAAGAAATAAGGAAATATAATGAAAAGATTTAGTTGTTTTTTTATCTGGATTTTTGTCCTGACAAGCATACTGCCTGCGCAGGAAAGAGAGGTGAAACTGAAAGTCGTACAGACCAGTGATATACACGGCAACTACTATCCCTACGACTTTATACGCCGCCGGGAGGCAACCGGCAGTCTGGCACGTGTGCATGCTTTGGTGCAAAAAGAACGTGAGGCTTATGGCAAAAATCTGATTCTCTTGGACAATGGTGACATTCTGCAGGGACAGCCCACAGCCTATTATTATAATTACATAGATACCGTTGCCCCTCATCTGGCAGCGGAGATGATGAATTTCATGGGGTATAATGCCGGCAATATGGGTAACCATGACGTAGAGACCGGCCGTACCGTTTTCGACCGTTGGGCAGGTGACTGCCGTTTTCCGATATTGGGTGCCAATATTGTGGATACTGCTACCGGAGAAACCCATTTCAAACCCTATGAGGTGCTGGAACGTGACGGAGTGAAAATTGTGGTTCTCGGTATGATAACTCCTGCCATCCCCGTATGGCTTTCAGAGAATCTGTGGAAAGGGCTGCGTTTCGACGATATGGAGGAGACTGCCCGCAAATGGATGAAGATTATCCGTGAGCAGGAAAAGCCTGATTTGGTTATCGGTATGTTCCATGCCGGCCAGGATGCCCAGCTGATGGGAGGCAAGTATCGCGAAAACGCTTCGGTGGAAGTGGCGTGCAACGTGCCGGGATTCGATATTGTCCTGATGGGGCACGACCATGCGCGCGAATGCAAGAGGGTGTGCAACATAGCCGGTGACTCGGTACTGGTGATGGACCCTGCCAGCAACGGTGTTGTTGTGAGTAATGTGGATATAACCTTGAAACTGCGTGATGGTAAAGTTATAGACAAGAAGATAGACGGCATACTGTCCGATACGCAAGACTACGGCGTCAGCGAAGAGTTCATGCAACGCTTTGCCCCCGAAAATGAAGCTGTGCAGAATTTTGTTTCCAAGAAAATTGGTTCCTTTACCGAGACTATCTCCACACGTCCTGCCTATTTCGGTTCTTCCGCTTTTATAGACCTTATCCACGAATTGCAGTTGGCAATCAGCGGAGCGGATATTTCTTTTGCGGCTCCTTTGTCCTATGATACGGAAATCCGTAAAGGAGACATTTTTGTGAACGATATGTTCAATCTGTATAAGTACGAAAATATGCTTTACACCATGCGTCTGACGGGGAAGGAGATACGCGATGCCTTGGAGATGTCGTATGATTTGTGGACCAATCGGATGAAGTCTCCGGACGACCATATCCTTCTCTTCCGTGAGAAGCGCCGCGAAGGTGCTACGGATAGGGCCTCATTCAAGAATTTCAGCTTCAACTTCGATTCTGCGGCGGGTATTATCTACACGGTGGATGTGACCAAGCCGGATGGCGAGAAGGTAGCCATTCTCAGTATGGCAGACGGTACTCCGTTCGATATGGATAAAATGTATAAGGTAGCGGTGAATTCTTATCGCGGAAACGGTGGCGGCGAATTGCTGACAAAGGGGGCCGGCATCTCGCAGGATGAATTGAAGGAACGCATCATCCACTCTACGGATAAGGACTTACGCTATTATCTGATGCAGTACATTGAGCAGAAGAAGGTGATTGAACCGCGTACGCTGAATCAGTGGAAGTTTATTCCCGAAGAGTGGGCGGCTCCGGCTTCCAAGCGTGATTATGAGTTCTTGTTTGGCAAAGTTAAAGAATAATTCACTATCTTTGCGGCTCAAAATCTATAGTATAAGTTTTTGGACGTGAAGCAGAAGAAAAAAATTATAGGTGCATTGAGCTTGCTGGTACTGTTTATCATGTACCAGGCAAGTATCACTGCGTTCACTCACGTCCATTATGTGAATGGGGTGATGATAACGCACTCGCACCCTTTTCATGGCACACACTCTCACTCTCAGACTTCCCTTTTGGTTATCGGGCATTTGTCGGCATTCTACTCTTCCGGAGTGGATGTGTATGAGGTTCAGCACCCGATGCGTCCTTTGCTGGCCATGCTCAGAGCCAAACCGGCAACACCTACTGTTAAGGGGGAAGTGATACGTACCCTTTCCCTTCGCGCTCCTCCCGCTCTTTTTTCATAGTCATTAGGTTTAAAAACGCCTGGATTTTTTGTATGTAGATACCAGGCATTTTAGTCTCGAAGTCCGGCATTTCAGTGAACGAAGTGCGGCATCTCGGATGATTATCTTTTTTCAGACTTGAATTATTTTTTTTATTTAGAGCGCTAATTTGATGAAACAATACATTTTGGCGTTGGTACTTGCAGTGGTAAGTGCCAGCGTAGCTTTTGCCGTAAATCCTATAAAAGAAGGCAATATGATTTCCGGCCATGTGATAGTGAAAGGTACGGAGGAAAATATACCGTATGCCACGGTTTTGATTATCGGCAGTGGTCAGGGAACGGTTTCCAATGAAGAAGGACAATTTGAGTTCCGCAAGCTTCCGGCGGGAAAATACAAGCTCCGTGTGTCGGCAGTGGGTTACAAGACCCAAGAGAAGGAGGTGACGGTGAGCAAGGACTTTACTGCCGTCATACATTTCCCGATGGAAGAGGAGAGTTTCATGACCGATGAAGTGGTGGTATCCGCCAACCGCAACGAGGTAAGCCGCAAGGCAGCTCCGGTAGTTGTAAATGTGATGAGTACCAAATTGTTCGAGATGGTCAACTCCACCGACCTTGCCAAGACACTGAACTACCAATCGGGCTTGCGTGTGGAGAACAACTGCCAGAACTGTGGTTTCCCCCAGGTGCGCATCAATGGCTTGGAAGGTCCGTATTCGCAGATATTGATAAACAGCCGTCCCATCATCAGTGCATTGAGCGGTGTGTACGGATTGGAGCAAATCCCCGTGAACATGATTGAACGGGTAGAAGTGGTGCGTGGCGGAGGCTCTGCCTTGTTTGGCGCCAATGCTGTGGGAGGAACTATCAATATTATAACCAAAGACCCCATCAACAATTCCTTTCAGGTATCGAGCATGTTCTCCAATATGGACGGCAAGTCCTGGGAGCAATATATGGGTGGCAATGTGTCGCTGGTTGCCAAAGATAACTCTTACGGCATTGCCTTTTATGAGAGTTACCGCAACCGCAACCCCTACGACCGCGATGGCGATGGCTTTTCCGAGCTGGGCAAGCTGAACATGAATACTTTCGGCTTCCGCGCCTATTACCGTCCTACGCATTTCAGCCGCATCAATCTGGAATACCATACCACCAACGAACTTCGTCGCGGAGGCAACAAATTCGATTTGCAGCCGCACGAGACGGACATCACCGAGCAGACCAAGCATATCATCAATAGCGGAGGCGTGAGCTACGATTTGTTCTGGAAGGAGTACAAGCATAAGATTTCGGCTTACACCTCCATACAGCACACCGACCGCAACAGCTACTATGGTGCCCAAAAGAACATGAATGCTTACGGCAAGACGAAAGACCTGACCTGGGTTGCCGGCGGCATGTATGTGGGCAATATGGACAACTGCTTCTTTGCCCCCGCCACCTTCACCGGCGGACTGGAATATCAGAACAACTCCCTGCACGACATCATGACCGGCTATCATCGTGACATGGAGCAGGATGTCCGCATTGCCAGCGCCTTCGTGCAGAATGAGTGGAAGATGAACGTACTGACCATGCTGGTCGGCGCCCGCCTGGACAAGCACAACCTGATAGACAAGCTTATTTTCAGCCCCCGCGTCAACCTGCTCTACAAGCCGGCAGATGATTTTCAGGCACGCTTGACTTACTCTACCGGTTTCCGCGCTCCGCAGGCATACGATGAGGACTTGCACGTGACGGCAGTAGGCGGCAAGGGAGTCCAAATCAAACTCGCCGATAACCTGAGTGAAGAACGCTCCAACAGTTACAGCGGTTCGGTGGACTGGACTGCCCATCTGGGACACTGGCAGGCAAACATCCTGGTGGAGGGTTTCTATACAGACCTGCGCCACGTCTTTGTGCTCGAAGATATCGGCAAGAACGAAGTAGGGGATGTCATCAAGGAGCGCCGCAACGGAAACGGCGCACGCGTATACGGTGCCAATCTGGATGCGAAGATTGCCCACGGCAAGGAGGCGCAGTTCCAGCTCGGCTTCACGGCGCAGCGCAGCCGCTACACCCATGAAGAAGTCTGGACAAAGGTGGACGGCAAAGACCTTACCACCAAGCGCATGCCCCGTACACCGGACTATTACGGGTACTTCACTTTCTCCTCGGCACCGGTGAAGAATTTCGATTTCTCCCTTTCCGGCACTTATACGGGAAAGATGATTGTGCCGCACTACGCACCGGAAGATGCTCCCGAGGGTGCCTTCTGCAATATCACCTCGGACCGCATGGAGCATACCCCCCAATTCCTGGACCTGAATGTGAAGCTGAACTACACCTTTGTGCTTCACGACCATATCAAGCTTCAGTTGAATACGGGTGTACAGAATATCTTCAACAGTTTCCAGAAAGACCTGGATAAAGGGGAATTCCGCGATGCGGGCTATTTCTACGGACCTACGCAGCCGAGAACCTTCTTTGTCGGCTTCAAGATAATGAACTAAAAGTTTCCATTTAAGGATTTTTAGAGCTAAATTCCGCAAAATAGTCCTACATTTGTCGCCAAAGCACAAAAACCATGGATACTAAGAGAATACGAAATGTAGATATTTCCCAGATA
Source organism: Bacteroides sp. AF20-13LB (assembly GCF_003603065.1). Taxonomy (NCBI): domain Bacteria; kingdom Pseudomonadati; phylum Bacteroidota; class Bacteroidia; order Bacteroidales; family Bacteroidaceae; genus Bacteroides; species Bacteroides sp. AF20-13LB. The sequence goes on along the minus strand of NZ_QTMH01000007.1, from coordinate 105,383 downwards.
CATCATTTGCCGATGATCGATTTCATCGGCAATGATTTTGCTATTTTTGATGACATCAAGGACATGTCTTTGAGCTCTTATCCCACCCGTTTGAATGCTGCTTGCCTGACTGTCTGCCTGAAAGGGTGGTGCAAACTGGAACTCAACTTGCAGCAATGTGAAATGCGGGAAGGTATGTTGGGTATTATCCTTCCCGACCAGATTGTTCTGCAAGGAGAACGCTCCGATGACTTTGCCGGACTTTTCATTGCCGTCTCAAAAGATTTTATGGATATGGTGATACCCACCATGCAACAGCTTTTCCCCATGTTCTTCATGATTAAGGAACGGCCTTTCGTCCACATCACTCTGGAGGAATCCCAATCATTCCAGGAGTATCACTCTTTCCTCTGGAGCAAGGTGAAGCTGAAGGACAATCCTTTCCGTAAGGAAATCACCCAGGGATTGCTGCTGGCACTGTTCTATGAGATATACAACATCTATCAAGGGCATGCCGTTCAGGAGCGCATACCCAAAAGCAGGAAGGAAGACTTGTTCGAACGCTTTATCCGTGCCGTTTCAGAGTCCTATAAGGAAGAGCGAAGTGTGTCCTATTATGCCGATAAGATGTTCCTCACCGCCAAGCACCTTTCCACCGTAGTGAAGGAAATCAGCGGAAAGACGGCAGGCGAATGGATTGACAGTCTCGTCGTTTTGGAAGCCAAAGCCTTGTTGAAGTCTTCCGAGCTGAGCATTCAGGAAATTGCGGACGAGCTGCACTTTGCCAACCAGTCGTTCTTTGGCAAGTATTTCAAGCATCACACCGGTATGTCACCTAAAGAATATCGCCGGCAATAGGTTCAATGTGACGGAATAATGTTTATTTTTGCGGTAAAGATTTACCCCCAAAATAAACTATCATGGAAAAAAGAGAAATTGACCTTACTGTTTCCTGCTATGGAAAGGTGAAAGGAGTGAAGTATGACGTTGTCATCCTGCCTTGGGGAGCTACGGAGCCCCATAATCTGCATCTGCCTTATCTCACTGATTGTATTCTGCCGCATGACATTGCCGTAGACGCGGCTGCATTGGCTTTACAGAATTCCGGTGTACGCTGCATGGTGATGCCTCCCGTACCTTTCGGTGCACACAATCCGGGGCAGCGCGAACTTCCGTTCTGCATCCATACCCGCTATTCCACCCAGCAGGCCATTCTGGAAGACATAGTTGCCTCCCTCTATGCACAAGGCATGCGCAAGCTGATTATTCTCAGCGGTCATGGCGGCAACAACTTCAAGGGAATGATTCGTGACCTGGCGTTTGTGTATCCCGATTTTCTGATTATCGCTGCCGACTGGTTCAGCATCGTCCCTCCCAAAGACTACTTTGAGGCTGTTGTCGACGACCATGCCGGCGAGTCTGAGACTTCCGTCATGATGCATTACCATCCCGAGCTGGTGAATCTGGCTGAGGCCGGTGACGGAGAATCCCAACCGTTTGCTATTCCTTCCCTGAATGAAAAGGTGGGCTGGGCTCCCCGCCATTGGAATAAGGCTACAGTCGACAGCGGGGTAGGGAACCCCAAAAAAGCTTCTGCCGAGAAAGGAGAACGTTATATGAAACCGGTGGTGGAGAAGTTGTCGAAGCTCTTTACGGAAGTCGGTCAAGGAAGTCTGTATTGATGTACTTGGGGATATTCCGTAAATGTTCCTCTTTCTAATAAATTAAGAGAAAAGTTTTACTTTACGTGAGCTTTTCTCTTGATTATTTTCGTTGAACCTCCCCAGTTTTCTGTCTTTTCATAGAATATTATTTACATATTCTTATTTTTTCCTTTCCACCCATGCATTATGTACATGTCTTTTTTAGGGGAAGTTAAAACCTCTCCTCTTTTCCTGTTATTTTAGTCTGATTATGCAGCAGTTCTTTTTTTCTTTTCGACCTTTTCTATCATGCATACCGCATTGGCCGTATGTATCCCAAAGAAAATCCAAAGCATTTCCGTTTTCCTGTTTCTGGCTTTTATCCTGGCCAGTGAGTAATGTTGTTTCTGCGTTCCAAAGCTTCCTTCCAGCCGGGTAGCTCTTTCACGGCTGAGTTCCGACCGTAAGATCCTCCGAAGCGGCTCATCTTTGGCGGCTCTGCCCTTACGCTTGAAGGAAGTACTTATATGATATTTAGTACAAAATTTCCGGTTGGCATTATTGGCATAGATTGAATCCGCTGCAAGCGCCTTAACCCTAACCTTGGTCAGTTGTTGTTGCAGATGAATACAGTCTTTCAAACGTACTCCTTCGTTAAAAGCCTTAAAGGAGATATGTTCTATAAAGGAGATTCCATCTATCTGTATATTGTTGACCTTGGCTCCGAATTCAACGGATTTGGTTTCCTTGCCTCTGATAATGGGGCGAAGGTAATGCCGGTCGATACTCACGATACGGTCGGACACTTTTTGGCCTGCAAATAAATTCTTCCCTTGCTCAAGAACCGTCTGTATGACCGAGAATCGTCTTTGGTAATCAGAGGATAGTGTAAGCCTGTTCCCGTAGGATGAATGGATCCGCTCCAACTGGTCAAGCAACTTTTCCAACAACTGAAGTAGCCTGCGTGTAATCATACGGGTCTGTGATTTCCTGCGTTTACGCAGTTTACTGTAAACAAGGTAGGCACGGCTTACATCAAGATACTTGTTACGGGGACGTTGTATGTGCAATCTCCGGCAATGTTTGCACAGATGACGATGAAGCCATACGATACCTTCCCATAAGAGTTTGGTATCAGTAGGGAAACGCAGACGGCTTTCATAACAGGTGGTATCGGTCATACAGACATGAAGGTTCTCAAGATAAGGTTTCCAATGCCCGGCAAGAATAAGCTGGAGGGACTCAACATCAAGGCGATTCGTCAGGAACTGGCGGATCGCACTGACGATTTTAGGATTGGTCAGCGGATGAAGCGGATCAATCTGAACACCACAAAACAACTGGTAATGAATATTACCGTTTAAATGTTCAATCAGTTGTGCATCGGAAAAGTTGGTATAGGACTTCAGGACCATCAAGGCTATTTTACCTTCGGGAGAAAAATAACTTTTACGACCCAAAGGAGAAGACTTCAAATGCATTTGTCGGGCCAGTTCCGAGAAAGGGAATAGAGAATGGAGGCGACCTAATTCACTCGTTACAAAACTTTGACGATATTTTTTAAGCATATCGAACTCGGTAAAACCTAAACAAGGTTCGATTTCTGAAATTTTTTGTATCTTTACCATGTGTTTTTATTTTTAATTACCCCCGTTTTGGCCGTCAAACCGTTTTTGGGGGGAATGCTTAAAGATACAAAAAAGGCAACTAACTCATTGCAAGTTAGTTGCCTTAAATTTTATTATTTTAGGAATATCCCTATGTATTCTCCGGGCAGACAGGTGGAGGGTTACAGTATGCCCGAACGTACCCGACTCAGTGTTTCGGGGGTCATCAGCAGATAGGACGCAATATGCGACAAGGGAGCCCGCTTGATGACTTCGGGCTGATGTTCCATGAACTGGTTATAGCGCTCGCGTGCAGCCTCAAACCGCCAGGAGTCAGCCTTTATCTGTGAGACAATCAGGGAATATTCCAGAATCTTCCGATAGAACATGTTTATTTCCCATGAGATTTCGGTAAGTGTCAACAGCTTGTTGTATGGCAGCAGGTATACGACACTCGACTCGAGTGCCTCAATCATGAGGTGGGTGGGTTCCTGCTTCAGGGTACTTTCTATGCAGATGATGATGCAGCCTTCATAGGAAAAGTGTTCGGTGACGTCTTTGCCGTTTTTATAATAGAATTGGCGCAACATGCCTTTTCCTACAAATACGATATTATGGCTTATTTGCCCTTCATTGAGTAATAATGCGCCCTTTTCTACTTCCTTGCGAATGAGGATTTCCTCTATCAACCTTCTTCCCTCGGGAGCCATGTCCGGATAGCGGGAGTTGATAGCGGCATCTACGGTTTCTTTCAATAGTGCATCCATAAGACCATGATTTATTTGTTCAGTAAGTAAGGCCGGTAAAGTTCGGTCCGCTTCTGCTTTCGGGGAGCAAAGATAGGACTTTTGGAATTAAAAACAATTCCGGATGAAGCTTTTGTTTACCCATTTCATGCCATACCAGCGGCGGACGAAAATGAAGCCGCGGATATTCTCGTCCAACAGGAAGGCTACCCACATGCCGCAGATACCCCAGCCGAGGGGGAAACCGAAAAGGTATCCCACACCTACAGCTACACTCCACTGCACCACCAACCCTACGTAGAAGGGGTAATTGACATCTCCTGCCGCACGAAGGGCGTTGGTGGCGAAGATGTTGATGGGGCGGCCTATTTCGAGGAGTACATCTATGATAAGGATGGTGGCACCCATACGTATGATGTCGGGGTTGGACGTGAGCCAGCCAAAGATGGCATGCCCCGAAAGAGCGAGGATGCAGGACAGCATGACGGTAATCATGACGGATTTCTTCATGACGTATTTTCCCATAAGGAAGGCTGCGTGAGGTTTCTTCTCGCCTATCAGATGCCCGATACAGATGGCTCCGCCTTGTGCCATGGAGATGCTGAACAGATAAGCGAACATGATGATGTTGACACAATAGGTACGGGTGGCGAGCGCTTCCACTCCCAGCATGTTGATGAAGTAGGTGATGACGACTTGCGACGAGCTGTACGACAATTGTTCGCCGGCGGAGGGCAGGCCTACCTTCATCAGGTTCTTTAGTTCTATCCACGGAAAAGGGCGGAAGTATGCCGGTGGGAAACGGTGGATGTGCTTGCGGAACAGTATGACGAACAGTATAATCATGGAGACACCCCGGCTGAAGGCTGTGGAGATGGCGGCGCCTTCCACGCCCAGTTCCGGAAAGCCGAAGCGACCGAAGATGAGGGAGTAGTTGCCGATGATATTTAGGATATTGACTACGACGGTGACCATCATCGGGTAGATGGCCTTGTTGGCACTGCGCAGGGAGGCGGAGAGGGTGAGGGATAGTGCCTGGAAGAAGGCGAAAGCGCCTACGATACGCATATAGTCCATGCCGTCCTGCATCAGTTCAGCGGTGAGCCCCATCAGCCGGAGGATGGGATGGGCGCAGGAGAACAGTACCAGGCTGACCGTGATACCTACCGCCAGGTTGACGAGGATGGATACGCCGACTACTTGCACTACTTTCTTGTGTAGTTTCGCACCGAGATACTGGGAACACAGAACGGACGTTCCGAGGTTGATGACTTCGAAAACGAGGAAAGTGAGCATGATAATTTGGTTGACTACCCCTACGGCGGCAACACTGTTGTCCGAGTGGCGGCTCAGCATGATGGTGTCCACCGCACCGAGCATCATGATGAGAAGTGTCTCTATAAAAATGGGGGCGGCCAGCTTGGCAAGCCGCTTTTTCAGGCTTTCTTGTTGTATCATTGTCCGTGTATGTGCACTATACTTTAAAAATCGCGCAAAGATAAGGAAAGGTTGAAAAGGACGGTTTGATATGTATCAAATTTTTTTTCTTGTTTTAGGGTTTGAGTGTTAACGTGTTATCTCAAATTGTATGAAAACGGTGAAAAAAATATGTAGGAAAGATTTGCACAGTCCAAAAGTTTGCCCTACATTTGCACCGCATTTGAAAAGAATGCTGGTTATAAAAAAGGAAGTTTGGGTGAGTGGCTGAAACCACCAGTTTGCTAAACTGACGTACGGGTAACCGTACCGGGGGTTCGAATCCCCCAGCTTCCGCCAGATGCACTCTTAGCTCAGTTGGTAGAGCAACTGACTCTTAATCAGTGGGTCCAGGGTTCGAATCCCTGAGGGTGTACAAGACAAATGCGAGGGTGGGTTCATCTAACGGTTAGGATACATGCCTCTCACGCATGGTATACGAGTTCGATTCTCGTACCCACTACAACAAGAAAGCGGTTGACTGATGAAACGGTTAACCGCTTTTTGTTTTTCATTTTTCTGTTGTAATCCGAAAATAGTTTCTATATTTGCACCCGCTATGGCGAAATGTATATTCTATATCTTGTTAGGGTTGTTCCTCATATCGAAGTTCACTTCCGTTTCTGATGATATGGAGGGATGTAAGACACTCCCTACTGCGGATGTGCATTATTTCTCCGGAGCCCAGCACAGCTTGTCGGGGGCAGATGGCAGACAATGCCAGGAAAAAGGGGAGGACGCGAATTATAATTGCCTGGCAGATGCCGGTTGCATAGGAAATACCTTCTCATTACGGCATGCCTCTTGCTCGAAATTGTTGAGGCTTAATCCGGACTTCATTGCCGCCAAGGTTGCGAGAACCCTGAAAACTCTGCTCCCGGAAGAAAAGACAACTTCTTTCCCCTTTACTTTCCATCCCCATAAGATTTCATATAGATATTATGTATATACGCTGAGGCGTATTCTTATTTAGTACTTTCCCCTCCTCTCTTTCGGGAGCCGGAGAGATTGCCCGTCTCCCCATGCCGAGTTTTTCTCTATTTTTTAAGTACTGATAATCAATATATAATGGATTTTCTATTGGATTTTATTCTCCATATCGATCAGTATATGATTGATATAGTGCAGGAATATCATATGTGGGCGTATGCCATATTGTTTCTGATTATTTTCTGCGAAACGGGGCTGGTGGTCACACCTTTCCTGCCGGGCGATTCCCTGCTTTTTGTGGCGGGAGCTATTGCCGCACTGCCCGACATGCCTCTCGAGGTCAATGTGCTGGCTTTGATATTGTTTGTTGCCGCGGTATTGGGCGACTCTTGCAACTACATGATAGGGCATTTCTTCGGGCGAAGGCTCTTCAATAATCCCGATTCCAGAATATTCAAGCAAAACCATCTCGACAAGACCCATGAGTTCTATAAGAAGTATGGAGGCAAGACAATTATCATAGCTCGTTTTGTGCCTATCGTCCGTACGTTTGCGCCATTCGTGGCGGGGATGGGTAAGATGCATTACTATTACTTCATGCTGTACAACCTGATTGGGGGCGCCTGCTGGATTGCCATTTTCTGTTATGCGGGTTATTTCTTCGGTGACCTTCCGTTTGTACAAGAGAACCTCAAACTGCTGATTGTGGCCATTATTGTGGTTTCCATACTGCCGGCCGTGGTAGAAGTGCTGCGTGCAAGACTGAAACAACGAAAACAAAAATAAATTAATATACTTAGTACATTTATCCATTATGAAGAATTCTTTTTTTAGCCGGTTCACACCGAAAGAACCGAAATTCTTTCCTTTGCTGAAGCAATTGTCTGAGATTTTATTGTCCTCGTCGGCTCTGTTGATAGAAATATTGGGCCATGACTCGCCTGAGAAGAGGGCGGAAGATTATAAACGAATCAAAGATTTGGAGCGCGAGGGCGATAAGCTGACCAATCTGATTCTGGATGAACTGGGCACTACTTTCATTACTCCTTTTGACCGGGAGGATATCCATGACCTGGCTTCGGGCATGGATGATGTGATTGATGGAATAAACAGCTGTGCCAAGCGTATCACTATCTATAATCCGCATCCTATTTCGGACAAGGGGAAAGAGCTGGGACATATGGTTCAACAAGAAGCGGCCCTCATCGGCCAGGCCATGGATGAACTGGAGGCATTCCGCAAGAGTCCGGATAAGCTGCGCGCATATTGCAACCAGCTGCATGACATAGAAAACCGGGCAGATGATATTTATGAATTTTTCATCACCAGGCTTTTTGAAGAAGAGAAGGACTGCATTGAACTCATCAAAATCAAGGAGATTATGTATGAGTTGGAAAAAACGACGGACGCAGCCGAACACGTGGGCAAGATTTTGAGGAGCCTGATTGTGAAATACGCATAAACGAACGGACGCATGGAACTATTAGTGATTATCATTGTACTGGCTCTGATATTCGATTATATCAACGGTTTTCATGATGCGGCCAATTCTATTGCCACCATTGTGTCTACCAAAGTGCTTACACCGTTTCAGGCGGTGATATGGGCGGCTTTCTTCAATTTTGTGGCCTTTTTCATCGCCAAGTGTGTCATCGGCGGTTTCGGCATTGCCAACACCGTATCGAAAACGGTGATGGAGCCTTACATTACTTTGCCTATCATTCTGGCCGGCGTGATTGCGGCTATTGCCTGGAATCTGTTCACTTGGTGGAAGGGAATCCCTTCCTCTTCTTCGCACACGCTTATCGGAGGTTTTGCCGGAGCTGCCATCATGGCACACGGTTTTGAGGCCATCCAGTTGAGTATCATTCTGAAGATTGCGGCATTCATTTTTCTGGCTCCCTTGATTGGTATGGTGGTGGCATTTGGTTTTACGTTGTTGGTCTTGTACATTTGCCGCAGGGCGCATCCCCATACGGCCGAGGTGTGGTTCAAGAAACTGCAGCTGGTGTCTTCGGCTTTGTTCAGCATCGGGCACGGTCTGAATGATTCACAGAAGGTAATGGGTATCATTGCTGCGGCTATGATAGCCGGACATTCGGAAGGACTGGGAATGGGGATAAACAGTATTGATGACCTGCCGGACTGGGTGGCATTCTCTTGTTTTACGGCCATTTCACTCGGTACCATGTCCGGCGGGTGGAAGATTGTGAAGACCATGGGGACTAAGATTACGAAGGTGACGCCACTGGAAGGGGTGATTGCGGAAACTGCCGGTGCGTTTACGCTTTATCTGACGGAGTATCTGAAGATTCCGGTAAGTACGACACACACCATTACGGGAGCTATTATCGGAGTAGGGGCCACGAAGCGGCTTTCGGCTGTGCGTTGGGGAGTTACGAAGAGTCTGATGACCGCTTGGGTGCTGACTATCCCCGTCAGTGCTTTGCTGGCAGCAGGGATTTATTGTATCGTATCCCTTTTTTAGAAGTGCTGCCGCATAAAAAATAGACGGGTTCGTTTTATTTTGCATGAGGTTTGCACTATCTTTGCAGCCTGAAACTGTAAAATAGAATGCACATTGGACTGGCTATATAGTTTATTCGTCGAGCACTCCGCCTTGCAGGCGGTTGTGGTACTCTCACTGATTTCTGCTATCGGATTGGGATTGGGGAAGATACATGTTTGCGGCATTTCATTGGGAGTGACGTTTGTATTCTTTGCCGGCATCATTGCCGGGCATTTCGGGTTGTCCATAGACCCGCAGATGCTGAATTATGCGGAAAGCTTCGGGCTGGTGATATTTGTGTATGCTTTGGGTTTGCAGGTGGGACCGGGTTTTTTCAGCTCTTTCCGTAAAGGAGGGGTACAACTGAATATGCTCGCCACGGGTGTAGTGCTTATCGGCACCCTGCTGACTGTACTGGGCAGCTATGGGTTGGGGGTATCCCTGCCGGATATGGTGGGCATACTTTGCGGTGCCACGACAAACACACCGGCACTCGGTGCGGCACAGCAGACATTGAAACAGATGGGATTGGAGTCCAGTACCCCTGCTTTGGGGTGTGCGGTGGCATATCCGCTGGGGGTGGTAGGGGTCATTCTGGCCGTACTGTTCATCCGTAAGACGCTGGCGCATAAGGAAGACCTGGAATTGAAAGAGAAGGATGACGTGAACAAGCCTTACATTGTTGCGTTCCAGGTGCACAATCCTGCCATCTTCAACAAGAGTATCAAGGAAATAGGCGGGCTGAACAGCTATCCGAAGTTCGTGATTTCCCGCTTGTGGCGGGATGGGAATGTGAGTATTCCTACCTCGGAAAAGATTATAAAGGAAGGTGACCGCCTGCTGGTGATTACCTCGGAGAAAAATACGCCGGCTCTGACCGTGCTTTTCGGCGAGCAGGAGCATACTGATTGGAACAAGGAAGATATAGACTGGAATGCCATAGACAGCCAGTTGATTTCGCAACGTATCGTGGTGACGCGCCCGGAGTTGAACGGCAAGAAGCTGGGTTCTCTCCATCTGCGTAATCATTACGGTATCAATATCAGCCGGGTTTATCGTAGCGGCGTGCAGCTGCTGGCCACAGCGGAACTGACCTTGCAATTGGGTGACCGCCTGACCGTAGTGGGCGAAGCCGCTGCTATACAAAATGTGGAGAAGGTGCTGGGCAATGCTGTGAAAAGCCTGAAGGAACCGAACTTGGTGGCGGTATTTATCGGCATTGTCATCGGTCTGGCTTTGGGAGCAATTCCTATTTCCATTCCCGGCATCAGCGCTCCCGTGCGGCTCGGATTGGCAGGAGGCCCTATCATCGTAGGTATTCTTATCGGGACATTCGGTCCGAGGATGCACATGGTGACTTATACTACGCGCAGTGCGAACCTGATGCTCCGTGCATTGGGATTGTCTCTTTACCTGGCTTGCCTGGGACTGGATGCAGGTGTCCATTTCTTCGATACGGTATTCCGGCCGGAAGGGCTGTTATGGATTGCTACGGGTTTTGCGTTGACTGTGGTTCCGGTATTGATTATGGGTATCGTTACCTTCAAGTGGCTGAAGATAGATTTCGGAACAATGGCGGGTATGCTGTGCGGAAGCATGGCAAACCCCATGGCGCTGAACTACGCCAACGACACCATTCCGGGAGACAATCCGTCTGTAGCTTATGCTACGGTTTATCCGCTGTGCATGTTTCTACGGGTAATTATAGCCCAAGTGCTGCTCATGTTCTTCATTAATGGATAATGAAGAATGAGGGATATTATCAACTGTCAATTATCAACTATCAATTAAATAACTATGGGAAATATAACTCCGGAAAGTATTGTCAATGACTTGCGTTATTTGCAATTATTATCACGCAGTTTTCCTACCATTGCTGATGCCAGTACAGAAATCATCAATCTGGAGGCCATTCTGAATCTGCCGAAAGGTACAGAGCATTTTCTGACGGATATTCATGGCGAGTATGAGGCTTTTCAGCATGTGCTGAAGAATGCATCGGGGGCAGTGAAACGTAAGGTGAACGAAATATTCGGGCATACACTGCGCGAAAGTGAGAAGAAGGAAATCTGTACGTTAATTTATTATCCGGAAGAGAAGCTGCAACTTATCAAGGAGCAGGAAACGGACCTGGATGACTGGTATTTGATAACACTGAACCAGTTGGTAAAAGTATGCCAGAACGTTTCGTCCAAATATACCCGTTCGAAAGTACGCAAGGCACTTCCAGCAGAGTTCTCGTATATCATTCAAGAGCTGTTGCACGAATCGAGCATCGAACCTAACAAGCATGCCTATATCAATGTCATAATCAGTACCATTATCTCTACGAAGCGTGCGGATGATTTTATTGTGGCGATGTGCAACCTTATCCAGCGCTTGACCATCGACTCGCTGCATATCGTGGGCGATATATACGACCGCGGACCGGGTGCGCATATTATCATGGATACTCTCTGTGATTATCATAATTTCGACATCCAATGGGGTAACCACGATATTCTGTGGATGGGTGCCGCATCAGGTAATGATGCTTGTATAGCCAACGTAATCCGTATGTCGATGCGCTATGCCAATTTAGCAACGCTGGAGGATGGTTATGGCATCAATCTGTTGCCGCTTGCAACGTTTGCCATGGATACCTATGCGGATGACCCTTGCACCATCTTTGCGCCGAAAATGAACTTTGCCGATGCGGAATACAATGAGAAGACCTTGCGGCTGATTACACAGATGCACAAGGCGATTACGGTTATCCAGTTGAAACTGGAGGCGGAAATCATCAGCCGCCGTCCTGAGTTCGGTATGGAGAACCGGAAACTGCTGCATCTGGTGGATTTCGAGCGTGGTGTGTTTGTATACGAAGGCAAGGAATATCCGTTGCGCGATGTGAATTTCCCCACCGTAGACCCGGCGGACCCGTATCGTCTGTCGGACGAAGAGCGCGAACTGATGCACCGGATTCATTCTTCTTTCATGAACAGCGAGAAGATGAAGAAGCACATGCGCTGCTTGTTTACGTATGGCGGCATGTATCTGGTGTGCAACAGTAACCTGCTTTATCATGCTTCCGTGCCTCTGAATGCGGACGGCAGTTTTAAACATGTTCGCATCGGCCAAAAGGAATACTGGGGACGTAAGTTGCTGAAAAAGACCGACCAGCTGATACGTACCGCTTACTTTGACGAGGACGGTTCGGACGAGAAACAGTTTGCACTGGATTATGTCTGGTACATGTGGTGCGGACCGGATGCCCCTTCCTTCGATAAAGACAAGATGGCTACCTTTGAACGCTATTTTGTGGCCGACAAAACATTGCATAAGGAGACGAAAGGGCATTACTATGCTTTGCGCAACGAGGCTGAGGTGTGTGACCGCATTCTTGAAGAGTTCGGCGTGAAGCCGGGGCCACATTCGCATATCATCAACGGACATGTACCGGTAAAGACCATTAAAGGTGAGAAACCCATCAAAGCGGATGGTAAGCTGCTGGTGATTGACGGTGGTTTTTCAAAAGCCTATCAGCCGGAAACGGGAATTGCGGGATATACGCTGGTATATCATTCCCACGGCTTGCAGTTGGTGCAGCATGAGCCGTTCCAGAGCCGTCAGAAAGCCATTGAAGAAGGACAAGACATCAAGTCTACAACCCTGGTTGTCGAATTCAATTCGCAGCGTATGATGGTGAAGGATACGGATAAAGGAAGTGAACTCGTTACGCAGATTCAGGATTTGATGAAACTGCTGGTGGCGTATAGGACGGGGCTGATTAAGGAGAAACAATAATTTATAATTTCAGTATCGTCACCCCGCCCTCTACAATGATGCCTTTGTCATAGGTTTTCCCTTGGGTGTAGTAGCGGCTGCCGCCATAACCGCCGGTGAGGAATATGCCAAAGCGCTCGGTCAGGTGGTATTCCAGATTGACACGTGCCTGGAGGGCATAGAGACGTGCCGGAATGCCGTAGTCCTTGTTCTTGAAGGTTTCTATATGTTGGTATCCCAGATCTCCGCTGATGAACAGCTGTTTGTAGAGCGGTAATTCAAGACCGGCACGGTAGAAGAGGGCAGCGGAAAACTTATCGCCAAAATCCAGATAATGGGTACCGCCACCGAGGATGGTATAGAAGAGCCGGTTCTTGAAACGGGCACCTACATTCAGCTTGGTGGCATTACCACCGAAAAACATCAGTTGAACTTTTGTTTGGGGATTGGCATTGACTAATCCCAACTGGAAACCATCTAATTTTTCTTTGTAGTAGTTGAATAGACCTATTTGAAGCCCTTTGGCACGTATGGCCATATTGGCAGCGCCTATTTGTAATCCTCGGGCTGTACCACCCACCACATTGCCCAGGCCGGAAACCTGAACACCGGTCATATCTCCGGCGGTGATGTTGGTAAGGGCGGACATCTGCATGCCATTCAAGTCTTCACCGATTACACTTAGCAGGCCGGCCCCTGAAAATCCTTTGAAATTTCCACCGGAAATATTGGCGAGTCCGGCAAAGTGTATGCCGGAAGCACCTTCTCCGCTGATATTCAACAGGCCGCCTATGGAGGCGCCACGATTATAGTCCCCACTGATGTTTGCCAGACCGGAAATGATGACGCCTTGCGCATGGTTTCCGGTGATACCTACCAGTCCCGAAACGGATACTCCGATAAGGTTGTTGCCATTGATGTTGGTAATTCCTGCTATCTGCATGCCTCGCATGCTTCCCCCCACCATATTTGACAGACCTGCCATCTGTACACCGTTCACATCCCTGCCGGTTACACTGCCAAGAATATTCATGCCGAGGCCATTCAGACGGTTCATGGAGGAGAACACACCCAGATTGAAACAGGTGCTTCCTATGGTATCAGTCCGCTGTGTGGAGATGTTTTTCCATAAGGAGATATTGATACCTACCGGGCCATGGTCTGTTCGTGGAGAGCGTTGTTTCCGGAAAGATTTCTCGGAGGATTTCTGAATCGTATCCGGCTGTACGCTGCCCGGATTATGTTCTTGGGCAAGAGCTGTCCCTGCAAAAAGCAGGGACACGAGGAGGAGGGAAAGGTTTCGTTTCATACTTTTTTCTATATTTCGTCCGGCCAGGGAGCTGGTTGGCGGGTGGCACGCAACAGAGGGCGCTGCGCATCCACAGACCGGAGGTAATTACTTAATTTCCGTGACAACTCTTTGACAACTTCAGGCTTCTCTCGGGCCATATCATGTTTTTCACTGATGTCGGCGGGGATGTTGAAAAGTTCCCGTCTACCGTCACCGAAATAATACACCAGCTTCCACTCGCCCGAACGGATGGAGCAAGTGGCTCCGATGCCCGGGCCGGAAGGACCCCAGCTATTGGGATAATGCCAGTAGATATCACGGTCTTTCATTTTACCTTTTCCGGTGAGCAATGGCATGAAACTGATGCCGTCGCGTTGCTGTACGGTTGTATAGTTGTCTACGCCTGCCATCTCAAGGATAGTGGGGAAGAAGTCCTCTATCATCAGGTAATGGTCGCATTGGGTTTGGGGCGCTACGATGCCCGGCCAGCGGACAATCATCGGTTCACGTATGCCTCCTTCGTAGGCGGAACCTTTACCACTGTTGAGCGGATAGTTCTGGACATGCAGTTGTCCGGCGCGGGTATGGGCCGCCAAACCGCCATTGTCGGACATGAAGATGAGGATAGTGTTTTCCGTCAGGTTGTTCTTGTCCAAATAATCCATGATGTCTCCCAGACTTTTGTCCATACCCTCAATGAGAGTAGCATAGGCGGCTTCTACCGGAGGAAGGCCTTTGTCCAGGTACTTCTGGTAGAAACGCATGTCAGGTTGTATAGGGGTATGGATGGCATAGTGTGCCATGTATAGAAAGAATGGCTTGTCAGTCTGCTGTGCATCGTCCAGGGCCTTCATGGCCTCTATGGTAAGGGCTTCACTTAGGAAAGTGTCGGTTCCATGATATTTCTCCAGACCGGGTACGGCAGCCAGCGGGCTTTTACCGTCTGTTTTGTTACCGAAATTCTCCTTGCCATAGTAGCTGGCAGGTGAACCGGCAGCATGTCCGGCTATGTTCACTTCAAACCCCATTTTCAACGGGTCGGCTCCGGGAGTGCCTTCAGCACCAAAGTGGGCTTTTCCGCAATGAATGGTGTGATAGCCATGGTCTTTGAGCACTTCGGCCAGGGAGGTGACTTGTGTGGTCCGTTCCACGCCAGGCTCTTGACAAATGCCGTTAACGTTCCATTCCGGATAAATCATGACCGAGTCGGGTTGTTCATGGGTAGTGTTCTTACGGAGGGTCCAACTGGTGACTCGATGCCTGGCAGCATTCATTCCCGTAAAAAGGCTGACACGCGTAGGTGAACTGATGCTGCATGCATAGGCCTGCGTAAACATTTTGCCTTGTGTAGCCATCCGTTCCATGTTGGGAGTATGGTACGTATCGTTGTACTTGGTACGCTGTGTCCAAAAGGGGAGGGACGTGTCTTGCCATCCCATGTCATCCACTAGGAACAGAATGATGTTTGGCTGCTCTTTTGGAGCAGGTACGGCATCCCCAGGCGGCATGCCATACGCTTCTCCCGCCATTCCGCATATCGGAAGCATGGCGGATAATAATAATTCGTTTCTCATTTAGATAATAATTTAGAAAGGGTTAGATAGGTTGTAGTTTAATTGTTTTTTACATTATCCTTTGGCCTCCTGATACAAGAAGCGTTTGATAGATTTCTTCGGCGTTTTTTCAAATTCTTCAGGATAGATTTTCATTTTGAATATCTGGCTGTATGCGGGCAGTTCTGCATTCAGTGCCACACGGTTTTCCTCCATGACGCGTTCGATGTCGTCATTGTTCAGCCCATGGGCAAAGGCATCATCGAAGTCGGGGTAAACCAGACCTACCAGTTTCTCATTCTGCTGCACGATGATGCTTTCGGCTACATACGGCATATTGTTCAGTTTGTCTTCTATCTCTTCCGGGTAGATATTCTGACCGCTCGGACCAAGGAGCATGTTCTTGCTGCGTCCCTTGATGCTTACGTTGCCTTCGGCATCCATCAGGGCAAGGTCTCCGGTGTGCAGCCAGCCGTCTTTGTCGAGTACCTGTACGGTGGCCTCGTCGTTCTTGTAGTAACCCAGCATGACATTGGGACCACGGCAGACAATCTCTCCCGGAATGTTTTCGGGATCGGATGATAGGATTTTCACCTCCATACGCGGTGCGGCTTTTCCGCAAGAACCGGGTTTGAAGCGGGTCCAATCCTCGTAACAGATGATGGGGCCGCATTCCGTCATTCCATAGCCTACCGTATAGGGGAAATCTATCATCTTTAAGAACTGCTCCACTTCCTGGTTGAAGGCAGCTCCTCCTACAATGACTTCTGCAAAGTTTCCGCCAAAGGCTTGAATCATTTGTTCGCGTACGGTTGCTTTTATCTTGTCGTTAATGATGGGTACTTTCAGCAACAGCTTCATGGCGGGAGTTTCCAGCTTGGGCAGTACGCTCTTCTTTATAATCTTTTCGATAATGAGCGGAACAGCCACAATCAGGTTAGGCTTCACTTCGGTGAAAGCTTGGAAAATGATTTTGGGGCTGGGCATGCGAGTGAGGAAGAATATGTGGCAACCTACGGCGAATTCATACAGAAACTCGAATGCAAGTCCGTACATATGTGCCATTGGCAGCATGGAGACAATCTTGTCACCGGCTTTCAGCGGCAATACTTCGAAAGCAAAAGTAGTGTTTGACCAAAGGCTGCGGTAGGGCAGCATCACTCCTTTGGAGTAACTGGTGGTGCCGGATGTATAGTTGATGACCGCCAGTTCGTCGGGCTGGTCCTTGTGATAACTGACATGTTCCTTGCGGAAGTTCTTGGGGTATTTCTTACCGAACATTTCGTTGAGATGTTCGCGGGCATAGTCCAACTTTTCGCTGCGGGAGACAAGAATGTAGAAGTCTGCCATCATCATGATGCCCTCCAGCAACGGCATAGCACTTTCGTTGAGGTTTTCCCAAACCTGGTCGCCTACGAAAAGCAGTTTGGCTTCGGAATGGTTCACGATGTTGTGTACATTGTCTGCCTTGAACTCGTGAAGGATGGGGACGATTACCGCACCGTAGGTCAATGTTGCGAGGAACGTTACGCCCCAGTGGGAACTGTTGCGGCCACAGACGGCAATCTTATCGCCTTTCTTGATGCCGCTTGCCTCGAAAATGATATGCAGCTTTTCTATTTTGCGGGCTACGTCCTTATATTGTAGGGTTGCTCCCTTGTAATCGGTCAGAGCGTCTAAATCCCAATTTTCCTTTATGCTATTCTCTATATAGGCGATAAAACTTTGTTCCATGATATTTAATTGCACATTTGGTTGAAAATTGTGCAAATATAAGGGTTTATATATAGAAAGCAAACTTTTATAAGGAAAATAGTTTTTATGGTGGCTATTTGTTAAAATTCGACAGTTATACCTAAAGTAGGCAGGATAGTGCCGCTTTCCTGCTTGAGGTATTTCATTTTATAGCGCTGTTCGGCAACAGGAGCAGACGGATTTTCGATGATGCCCGTACTCATTATCACATCCGGCTGCTTCAGTTTGTTGCCGGTGATATTCTGTATGTCCAGATAGATTCCTATCATGCAGTGATGGAAGTAGAAGGACTTGTCCACACGCAAGTCTAACTGGGCAAAGTTGGGAAGCCGCCCGGTATTATAGTACGCATAGTCGTAGTAGGGCTGTCCTTTGGCATCCCATGCTTCTACGAGTGATGATTTGTCTTCATCATAGGGAGTGTAGGGGCTGCCGCCTATATAGCTTAGCTTGCCTCCTATGCTCCAGCGCCGGGGCAGGTTGTATGTACCGCTCATGTTGAGTATGAAACGGTTGTCCCAGGCAGATGGAATGAAGTCTCCATTTGAACGGTTGCGGTATTCGCTGCGGTATAAGGTGAAGGAGGATACGAGATTGAACTTGCCGGATGCCTGCCAGCGGAACATGGTTTCCAGTCCGTAGGCCCTGCCGCTGGCTGTAGGGACGAGTGCTTCGTTGCCGGTGACACCGTAATCGTTTCCTTTGCATGCCAACGGAATGTTGTCTTGGAGGGAAAGTGGCATACGGCTGTAACGCTTGAAGAAACCTTCTGCAGAAACCATGAACCGGTCTTGCAGGTGCCAGTCCACACCGAGGCTGCTTTCAAAGACCTGCATGTACTTCAGGTTTTTGTTGAGATATTGCCTTTCATTGTCTTTATATCCCAAAGCGGTGTAGGGAGGCAATTGGTGGTAGAGGCCGGTACTTCCGCTCAGGGTCCATTGTTCCGAGAGTTTGTAGGATGCAGAGAGGCGTGGGGAGAACTGTTTCCATAGCTGCCGCATCTTTCGGTTGTAAGTGTTGCCATCCATACGGATACCGGCAGAAAGGGCCAGACGCTTGTCGGCGGTGGTATAGTTGGAAGAGAAGAAAGCCCCCCAGCCGAAGATGTTGAGTGAGGTTTCGTAGATGGAAAGCGTACTCGAATGACTGCCGTATAGTCTTTGCCTGCTGTGGTTTGTATAGATGGAGTTGTTCAGTTCTGCTCCTTCTTTTAGGGTCCATGCTCCCAAGCGCGTTTGGTTTTCGAAACGCAGGGTGGTCTTTTGTTCTGTGGAGCGTAGGCGCAGGGTCAGGTTGTCTTCGGAAGAGTCATCGTTGTTGCGGTATTTCAGATTGCGGTTGTTCAGGTAGTTATGGCTCAGTATAAGGGATTGTACGTGCCTTCCATTGTAGTGTCTGTAAGAGGCTCCGAGAGTGAATGTTTCCTGATGGATAGTGGGGAGATAGCTGAGCAGATATTCGGCATCTTCTCCTTTTTCATCGGTATTCAGTTTCATCTTGTCAATGCCTGCAAGACCAAGCAGGGTCAGCTCGCTGTGCTCGTTGAAACGGGTTTTTGTTTTGAATTGTCCGTCAATGAAATTGGGCAGGAAGGGCAGTCCCAAAGCCTTGAACAAAAGTTGCAGGTAGGACTGGCGTGCGGAGAACAGATAAGTGGTGCGCTGCCCCAGATGGCCTGCTCCGCTGAGCGAGACTTCCGATGCGCCGATGGTGGCTTTGAACGCCTGCTTGTCCGGATTTCCGTCCTTGAGGCGGAAGTCGAGGACGGAACTCAAGGCTCCGGAGCGGTTGGCGGGGAAGGCGCCCGTATAAAATGTAATCTCGCGTATCAGGTCGGCATTGACAATACTTACCGGTCCTCCGGATGCACCCTGAGTGGCAAAGTGGTTGATGTTGGGGATTTCGATGCCATCCATATAAAAGCGGTTTTCGGAAGGAGAACCGCCCCGAACAATCAAGTCGTTGCGATAGCCGATGGGAGAGAAAGAGACGCCGGGATAGGAGCGTACGATGCGCGAAACATCCCGGTTGGCTCCGGGACTTTTCTCTATTTCCTGCAAGCCGATGATACGCATGCTGACCGGGCTTTCGATACTTCGCCGGAAGGGAGAAGGCACCACCACTACTGTGTTCAGCAGATTGGCATCCTCTTCCATCTCTATCTCGATGAACGGGGTTGAGGCTGAAACAATATATTCGGGGGTGGAAACAGTCTGGTATCCTATGCAGGATGCCTCAAGGCTATAGATGCCCGGAGGTACCTGCTCTGTCTTGAATGTGCCGAGTGAATCGGTGGATGCCCCTTTCCCGGGGATGCCGGCAACGAAAACGTTGGCGTAGGCCACGGGTTGTCTGGACTGTCTGTCGATGACTTTGCCGCGAACGGAATAGGTCACGGGAGCTATCATGGCATTCATGGTTGGGCTGATACCTGATAAAAGTATCAGCAATATAAACAATACAGTTCCCACCTTGTACCGTATGGCATTCATGGCTAATCAGACGTCACTAATTACTTTCCCAAGTACCATCGGTACATGCGTTGCACACCTTCCTCGATATCAATCTTATGATGCCATCCCAATGCATGTAACTTACCGGGATCGGTCAGTTTGCGCATGGTGCCGTCGGGTTTGGAAGTGTCGAAGGTCAACCGGCCCTGATAGCCTACGGTGTTGACAATCAGCTCTGCCAACTGGCGGATAGTGATTTCCTTGCCCGTACCGATATTGATGTGACAGTTGCGGATTTCCTTGTCGTCCGGCTCGAAGGTATCTTTGAAGTCGACGTGTTCCATGACGAAGACGCTGGCATCTGCCATCTCCTCGCTCCAGAGGAATTCGCGCAAGGGGGTGCCGGTACCCCATAATCTCACTTCTTCTTCGCTGATGCCGTATTTCCGGAGGATATTCAGAATGTCTTCTTTGCTGCTGTCGCCGTTGATGCCTTCCACCGGACGCAGGTTCATGTCGTGGCGTACGGCATCCCAGTCGCCTTGTTTCAGGCAGTGGGCGAGGTGTATCTTGCGTATCATGGCAGGGAGCACGTGGCTGCGTTCCAGGTCGAAGTTGTCGTTGGGACCGTAAAGGTTGGTGGGCATCACGGCAATGTAGTTCGTACCGTATTGAAGATTGAAGCTTTCGCACATTTTCAGTCCGGCTATTTTGGCGATGGCATAGGGCTCGTTCGTGTATTCCAGCGGAGAAGTGAGGAGTGCGTCTTCTTTCATCGGCTGTTCGGCATCACGGGGATAGATGCAGGTGCTGCCAAGAAAGAGAAGTTTTTTCACTCCGTGGCGGAAGCTTTCGCCGATGACGTTCTGTTGTATCTGCAGGTTCTTGTAGATGAAATCGGCACGGTAGATACTGTTGGCCATAATGCCACCCACAAAGGCGGCGGCAAGGAATACATATTCGGGCTGCTCCTCGTCGAAGAAGCGGCGTACGGCAACCCCGTCGAGCAAATCGAGTTCTTTGTGGGTCTTGCCGATGAGATTGGTGTATCCTTTCTCCTCAAGATTTTTCCAGATGGCAGAACCTACCAGTCCCCGGTGGCCTGCTACATATATTTTGGCATTTTTGTCTAACATTGTTGTCTGAAAGTTTAATAGTTCATTCAAAGCTCTTTGCTTCTTAAATACAGTTTCTTCACAAATTTCATGTCGTGCTCTGCCATGATGCGTACCAACTCTTCAAAACTGGTCTGCCTCGGATTCCATCCCAGCAGTGTTTTTGCTTTGGTGGGGTCGCCCAGCAATTGTTCCACTTCGGCAGGCCGGAAATATTTTGGGTCGACTTCCACGAGGACTTTTCCGGTCTGTGTGTCGATACCCTTCTCATCCACTCCCTGGCCTTCCCAGCGCAGAGTGATGCCTACCTCCCGAAATGCCAGTGTCGCAAATTCGCGTACGGTATGCATTTCTCCGGTGGCAATGACGAAGTCTTCGGGGGTGTCGTGCTGCAGGATGAGCCACATGCACTCGATGTAGTCTTTGGCATATCCCCAGTCGCGTCGGGCATCCAGATTGCCCAGATACAGCTTGTCCTGGAAGCCCTGGGCGATGCGGGCAGCCGCCAGTGTGATTTTTCTTGTCACGAAGGTTTCACCTCGGCGTTCGCTCTCGTGGTTGAAGAGTATGCCGTTTACAGCAAACATGCCATAGCTTTCGCGGTAGTTCTTTGTAATCCAAAAGCCATACTGTTTGGCTACGCCATAGGGGCTGCGGGGATAGAACGGGGTCGTTTCGCTTTGCGGCACTTCCTGCACTTTTCCGAAGAGCTCGGAAGTGGAGGCCTGGTAGATGCGTGTCTTCTTTTCCATACCGAGAATGCGTACGGCTTCGAGCATGCGCAGGGTGCCTACGGCATCGGTTTCGGCGGTATATTCGGGCACGTCGAAGGATACTTTGACATGGCTTTGGGCGGCAAGGTTATATATTTCGTCCGGCTGCACACTCTGGATGATACGGATGAGAGAGCTGGAGTCTGTCATGTCTCCATAGTGCAGGTTAATGGTACGTTTCTGTTTCATGTCGCGTACCCACTCATCGAAGTAGAGGTGTTCGATGCGGCCGGTGTTGAAAGAGGAAGAGCGGCGCAGGATACCGTGCACTTCATATCCTTTCTGCAGGAGGAATTCGGCAAGGAACGAGCCGTCCTGCCCGGTAATGCCGGAGATAAGGGCTTTCTTCATAATGTATGCTTCTTGTTATTATGTCTTTTCGGACTGCAATATTCGTTATTTTCCACGAGATGGCAAAATATAAACTATTTCTTTCCCATCACTTTGTCGATAATCAGTGCGATTGCCCCGTCGCCCGTCACATTGCAGGCAGTGCCGAAGCTATCCATCGCTATGTATAGCGCAATCATCAGTGCTTGTGCCGACTCGTCGAAGCCCAGCATGGATTGCAGGATGCCCAGTGATGCCATGATGGCGCCTCCCGGTACCCCGGGAGCGGCTACCATAGTGATGCCCAGCATGAAGATGAATCCTGCAAATAGAGGGAAATCATGGGGCATGCCTTGCATTATCATCAGTGCCAGGGCGCATGCCACAATCTTCAATGTGCTGCCCGACAGATGGATGGTGGCGCAAAGTGGGATGACGAATCCGGCAATATCGGCAGAGACGCCGTTCTTCCGACTTTGCTCCAATGTTACGGGGATAGTGGCGGCACTGGATTGAGTGCCTAGAGCCGTGAAGTAGGCAGGCATCATCCGTCCCAGTAGTTTGAGAGGGCTCTTGCGGACAAACAGTGCCGCAATGCTGTATTGGAATACCAGGAGAAAGATGTGAAGCAGGAAGATTACACCGATAATCTTAATAAAGACCATCAGGATGCCGAATACTTGTCCACTGTGCGTCATATTGAGGAAAATACCGAAAATATAGATGGGAAGCAGCGGCAATATCACTGCACTGATCATGCGGATGACAATCTCTTGAAAATCGCGTGCCGCATTTTTCAGTACCTCGCTTTTCAGATGAGCCAGGCCCAGCCCCAGTGTGAAGGCAAGTACGAGTGCGGTCATAACATTCATCAATGGCGGGATGCCCACGGAAAAATAGGGAAGAATACCTTGAGATTCACTGACTTCTTCTAACGGCACCCCGGTTTCTATGAGGGAAGGAAATACCGCCACACCGGTGAAGTAGGAGAGAAAGCCGGAGAATAGGGTAGCTCCGTAAGCAATGAGCGCTGTGAAGACCAGCATCCGTCCGGCTCCTTTGCCGATGTCGGCAATGGCAATCGTGACTAGCCCCACAATGATGAGGGGGATGGAGAAGTTCAGGAATTCACTGAAAATGGCATTGAATGTTACGAACAGCCGTACCAGCGAAGCCGGTAGGAAATTTCCGAAAAGTATACCTAAGATAATGGCAATGATGATGCGTGGCAATAGTCCGATGTGGAAGTTCTTCATGAGCATTGGTTTTCTGTCTGGTTGAAAAATAGGCTTTCGCTGACAAAAGTACTATTTTATTTTCGTAATTCATACGAACAAATGCTGTTAGCATTTTGTTTCCATATAAAGACAAAATTTACATGAATATGAAGAATTTAAATAAAACAGACATTGGACTTATCGGTCTGGCAGTTATGGGCGAGAATTTGGCCCTCAATATGGCAGATAAGGGATGGAATGTTTCGGTATATAATCGTACGGTTCCGGGAGTGGAAGAAGGGGTGGTGGAGCGTTTTGTGAACGGCCGCGCCAAAGGGAAAAAAATTGAAGGCTATACAGATATAGCCGAATTTGTAACTTCCATTGCCATACCCCGCAAAATAATGATGATGGTTCGTGCCGGCAGTGCGGTGGATGAACTGATGGAACAGCTGTTTCCCCATTTGTCCGAAGGGGATATCCTGATTGACGGTGGTAATTCCAATTATGAGGACACCAACCGGCGTGTGGCATTGGCCGAAAAGAAAGGCTTCCGTTTTGTGGGAGCTGGAGTTTCCGGTGGAGAGGAAGGAGCGCTGAACGGCGCGTCTATCATGCCCGGAGGCTCTGAAAGTGCCTGGCCTGAGGTGAAGCCTATCCTGCAGAGTATTGCGGCAAAAGCATCTGACGGTACCCCGTGCTGCCAGTGGATTGGTCCTGCCGGTTCCGGTCATTTCGTCAAGATGATACATAACGGTATCGAATATGGAGATATGCAGCTTATTGCCGAAGCTTATTGGGTGATGAAGAATCTGCTTGGTCTGGACAATGGACAGATGGCGGAAATCTTTGCTGATTGGAATGAGGGTAAGTTGCGTAGCTATCTCATTGAAATTACCGCCAACATACTGCGTCATAAGGACAAATCAGGAGGTTACCTGATAGATAAGATATTGGATACCGCCGGACAGAAAGGTACGGGCAAGTGGTCCGTTATCAATGCGATGGAGCTGGGCATGCCGTTGGGGCTGATTGCTACGGCTGTGTTCGAACGTAGTTTGTCGGCACAGAAGGGCTTGCGTGAAACGGCTTCCAAGCAATTTGTATGCCGACGCTCGCAGGCGGTGTACAACAAGTCGGAGATGGTGAAGGATATCTATTCCGCACTCTATGCTTCCAAATTAGTGTCATATGCTCAGGGATTCGCCGTGTTGCAGCGTGCATCCGACGCTTTTGCCTGGAACCTCGATTTGGCATCCATCGCACGCATGTGGCGGGGCGGCTGCATCATCCGTAGTATTTTCCTGAACGACATAGCTACGGCTTTCGAGGCAAAAGACAAGCCCAAACATCTGCTGTTGGCTCCTTATTTCAAAAATGAAATGCAGCTGTTGCTTTCCGGCTGGAAACATCTGGTGGCACAATCCATGAAAGAGGAACTTCCGGTGCCTGCATTCTCGTCCGCCTTGAATTATTTCTATTCGCTGGTGTCTGCCAAGTTGCCTGCCAATATGATTCAGGCGCAACGTGACTATTTTGGTGCGCATACCTTTGAAAGGACAGACGAGTTGCGTGGACAGTTTTTCCATGAAAATTGGACGGGACACGGAGGAGATACGAAATCGGGTACGTACAATGTGTGAGAAAGGGGGAGAAGATGATGAATAAATTAGTGATTGTTATATTCGGCGCTTCGGGTGACTTGACGAAGCGCAAACTGATGCCGGCGCTCTATACTTTATATAGTGGCGGGCGGTTGCCGGAAGGATTCTCCATTCTGGGGATAGGACGCACCGAGTATACGGATGCCCGTTACCAAGAATATATAATGAGTGAATTGAGTAAGTTCGTAGCTTCCAGAGAGCAGGTGGAAGATAAAATGAGGGATTTTTGCAGCCATCTGCATTACCAGACATTGGATCCCGCCGAGGTTGAAGGCTATCATCTGCTGGACGGACGTTTACAAGAGTTTACCGGTGAGCAGAAACCGGACAACCTGCTGTTCTATCTGGCTACTCCACCTTCCTTGTACGGTGTCATTCCCTTGCACTTGAAGGCGGCCGGTCTGAACCGTCCTGATACGCGTATCATCGTTGAAAAGCCGTTCGGTTACGATTTGGAGTCAGCCAGAAAGCTGAATAGCATTTATGCTTCCGTTTTCAAGGAGCATCAGATTTACCGCATCGACCATTTTCTGGGTAAGGAAACGGCGCAGAACATTCTCGCCTTCCGTTTTGCCAACGGAATCTTCGAACCGCTATGGAACCGTAATTATATAGACTATGTGGAGATTACAGCCGTAGAGAATCTGGGTATCGAAGGACGTGGCGGATTCTATGAAGGTGCCGGAGCCTTGCGCGATATGGTACAAAACCACCTCATACAGCTTGTGGCGCTCACTGCATTGGAACCGCCTGCCGTTTTCAATGCCGATAATTTCCGCAACGAGGTGGTGAAGGTCTATGAGTCATTGGCCCCCTTGACAGAGGAGGATTTGGAGGAACACATTGTCCGCGGACAATATACGGCTTCGGGCTCGAAAGCCGGGTATAGGGAAGAGAAGAACGTGGCACCTGATTCGCGTACCGAAACGTATATTGCCATGAAAATCGGTATTAACAACTGGCGGTGGAAGGGTGTTCCTTTCTATATCCGTACCGGCAAACAAATGCCGACAAAGGTGACTGAGATTGTTGTACATTTCCGTGAGACGCCCCATCAGATGTTTCGTTGCGAGGGTGGACATTGTCCCCGCGCGAATAAGCTGATTCTCCGCCTGCAACCCAATGAAGGCATTGTGCTGAAATTCGGCATGAAGACTCCCGGACCGGGATTTGACGTGAAGCAGGTGATGATGGACTTCAGTTATGACCAGTTGGGCGGGTTGCCTACCGGCGATGCCTATGCCCGTCTGATAGAGGATTGCATACAAGGTGACCCTACACTCTTTACCCGCAGCGACGCGGTAGAGGCTTCATGGCGCTTTTTCGATCCCGTGTTGCGTTATTGGAAAGAGCATACGGATGCTCCTTTATATGGGTATCCCGTAGGTACGTGGGGACCTTTGGAAAGTGAAGCGATGATGCACGAACATGGTGCTGAGTGGACCAATCCGTGTAAGAATTTGACTAATACAGATGAATATTGCGAGTTATGAAAAGTTATGTTTACCATTCGGCTACAGCTACGGCACATGCGTTGATTGAACATTTGATTGCGATGATGGAGCGTGAGCCGGAAAAGACCTTTTATTTTGCATTCAGTGGGGGAAGTACTCCTTCGCTGATGTTCGACATTTGGGCCAACGAGTACAAGGAGGTGACTCCTTGGATGCGGATGCGGATTTATTGGGTGGATGAACGGTGTGTGCCGGCAGAGGATTATGAGAGCAATTATGGTACCATGCGCCGTTTGCTGTTGGATGAAGTAGGCATGCCCGATGAATACGTTTATCCTATTTATGGAGTGAACCGCCCGGAGATTGAAGCAAAGAACTATTCGACGCTGGTTTGCCGCACGGTTCCGCTTTGGGGTGGCTTCCCGGCCTTCGATGTCGTTTTGCTCGGTGCTGGAGACGACGGGCATACCTCCTCTATCTTTCCGGGGCAGGAATATCTGCTTTCTTCCTTTCATCCTTATGAGGTGAGTGTCAATCCCTATAATGGACAGAAACGCATAGCCATGACCGGCTGCCTTTTGTTTGCTGCGAAGAATCTTATTTTCTTTATTACCGGCAAGAATAAGGCGGATGTGGTCCGCGATATTCTTGATTCCGGGGATACCGGTCCGGCAGCTTATGTGGCCCACCATGCCGAGCGTGTGGAATTGTTCCTCGATGCTCAGGCCAATGGCGGGAAAATGTCTACTTAGATGTACCGCTCTCCAGAATGCTTACGATGGAGAATAATGTAAAGCAGATGCCTCCCAAACCTGCCAGTACGCGTGCAGGGACAAAATAGGCATTGTGCAGGCTTGCCATCTCAAACAGAAAGGCGGAGAGAAACAGACAAGCCAGGGCCGTGAAGACCGGAATCAGCGGGATGCGGTTGGCCAGCTTGAAAGTGTTCCGCCAGATGGCGGCAAGCAGGATGACTTTGCTGGAAATGCTGTAGCATACCAGTCCCAGGCCTATCATAATATATCCTGTGGAGGAGAGTGCCGGATTGCTGTTGGCCAAGACCAGAAGTCCCCAGAGAATGCTGATGCTGCCCATTATCAAAACAAGGGCCGGCCACCGTTTCCGTTCAGCCTTTGTATAGTTGTTGCGTATCTGGCGGACGATGGTTGCAACCAGCGCCACCAAGCTGGAACAGATACAAGCAAGTCCTGCCATGACATGGCCTGCTACATAATATGCATTGTGCTCGCTGCTTTTTGACAATAGCCAGAAGGCCCATATCCATGCCATTACTGCCATAAGGGTGGCAACTGCTATCAGGATATATCCCTGGGAGGAATTGAATGCATCGGCAGGTTGTAGCTGGTCGATACGTTCCGAGTTGGCGGGAATGAGGGTGAAGCGGGTGGAGGCTGTGGCTGTGGTAGCTACACAAGCTGTGATGAAACCGACTCCGCAAATCACGTGTCCTGCCACGAAATTGCTTGCCGTGGCAGCTTCGTGCATATAATTCCAACCATAAATTACTGTGAGTACGGCTGCCAGGTAACCAATAACCGGAAGTACGTATCTGGCTATCGGATTGTAGGTATGAATAATTTGTCTAATGATTGTTGCCGCTGTGGCGAACAAGGCAATGCAAATCATCCCTAAGGAAAATACTACCGGACCGGCCACAAATTTTGCCGAGTCCAGTCCTTCGTGGAGCACAAAGGCTCCGTAGCCGAAACAGAAAAGGGCCATCAACAAGGGTATAGCCCTGAAAAGAATACTGATACCGTAATTCATAACTGTTGTTTTTAGAGTTTCCCCTTCAAACAGCGTTTCTGTGGCTTTGTTCCTCCTTTTAAGATTTATTTGTGATGAGAAGTGTTTCCCTGTCCGTATTTAGGGAGCCAGCCTCTCCTTTTTCCAGCTGCCATCCGCTTGTTGGGAATAGAGGAAACGGTCGTGTAGCCTGCTTTCCCGTCCTTGCCAGAATTCAAAACGGAAAGGGGTGACGGCAAAACCTCCCCAGTTGTCGGGACGTTTGATACTTTGCCCTATCCATGTTGCCGCTTCGCGGACGAACGCGCGCATTATCTCCATACGGCTGCCGATGACGTGACTTTGGGGTGAAATCCTCGCCCCGATTTTACTTTTGTAAGGCCTGCTTGCAAAATAGGCGTCAGAATCGGCAGGAGCGCATCTTTCAGCTTTTCCTTCAATGTGTATTTGCCTTTCCAGTTTGTGCCATACGAAAGATAAGGATATATACGTATTTGCAGTCAGTTGCCGGCCTTTCCTGCTTTCGTAGTTGGTGAAGAAGATGAAACGGCCATTTTCCACCCCTTTCAGCAACACTGTGCGTGTAGAAGGATGCCCGTCTGTCGAGACTGTAGCTACCGTCATGGCGGTGGGCTCGTACTCATCACTATGGATAGCATCGTTCAGCCAATGGTCGAATTGCTCAAAGGGATTGTCGTTGAGGTTACCCGGTGTCAGCCTGCCTTTCTTATATTCTCTTCTGATGTCAAAGAGTTGTGATTTCATTATCGTGTGGTTTTATCAGGAGTGATATATTGTTTTTCTATGTAACAGTCTGAGAGGGCTGAATGTTTTTGTTTTTCTGCGGAAAGAAAAATATGGAAGAAGGAAATGGCTGTGTTGATACTTAAAAAAATGGGGGTGTGTCAAAATTCACCACAGATTACACGGATTAACACAGAATGAGCTTAATCTACTGATAATCAAAGATGCTTATCTGTGCAAATCTGTGTAATCTGTGGTGAATACCAGTTTCGACACACCCTCGGATATTGGAGATTACCTTATGGAGACAAGTGGAAAGTGGACACTGGCATGTCTGCTATTGTAATTTAAACATTACGGGAACTGTGAATTTACAACGGACCGGTTTGCCTCGTTGCTCACCGGGTTTCCATTTGGGCATGGTGGAAATCACACGGATAGCTTCTTTGTCCAGATAGGGATCTACGCCTCTTACTACTTTTACATCTACGATGCTGCCGTCTTTGTTGACAACGAATTGTACTATTACGCGCCCCTGGGTTCCGGTCTCTTGTGCAATAGTCGGGTATTTTATACTCTTACCCAGATATTGCATCAGACTCATGCCATTATAAGAAAACTCGGGATTCTTCTCTACAACTTCAAAAATCTCATCCTCTACCGGAATCTCTTCATCTACGGTTGGAGATATGGGTTTGATGATTACAGCTTCACCGATTTCTTCGGAAGAGGCAATGGCTGTTTCTTTCACATTGTCATTATCATCCACAATTGTCAATACCTCGGCAATTGCAGGAGCTTGAGGGGGTGGCGGAGCTACTAATTCGGGTTGCTCCGTGATAGGAATTTCAATTTCCTGCTCAAATACGTTCTCGGTAATAGCACCGCTCATGTCAATCCTAACATCACGCTTCGACCATTCAAATGCAACGAACATGAAGACCAGCACAATTACATAACCTACAAGTAGCCAACTTGACTTCTTGTTTTCCAGGCTTGCTTTGGATGTTTTCTTGATTTCCATAATTTACAAGATTATTACCGTATAATGGTTGTCGCGAAACTAACATTATACAGATGTGATTAGTAAAATCATAAAACATGCGTGCCCACTTGTTTCTGTATTAAAGATAAGAAAATGAATGTTATGTTGGTGTTTGATATGTAGTTATATATAGTTTTTTAAATTTGCTTTGATAATTTTTCTGCTTGTGGATTAAATAGTGTTGATATGTAAAAAGCACTTCCAGCGTTCGCTTACGGAGGAAGTGCTTCACACAAAAACTAAACTAGACTTAACTAAACTATTCTATTGGGGGAGTTTCACAACTCCTATCTGTTCGGTGCAAAGATAAAAAAACATATTTTAATATGCAAAAGGATTCTATAATAAATCGACGTTTTTTCCGATTTTATCGACGGATTAGTCGATTTTTTTAGCTTCTTTGGTCTAAAAATTCTTGAAAAGCTTGTTTATAGCTGTCACTTATCGGGATGTAATTCTTTCCGAACACGATGCGGCCACGGTCTATAATACGTATTTTATTCTTCTGAACAATGTAGGAACGGTGGACGCGCATGAAACGCGAGGCAGGCAGAAGTTCCTCCATTGCCTTCATGCTCATGAGAGACAGGATAGGCTTGGGAGAATCCTCCTCGTAGATTTTGAGATAGTCTTTTAGCCCCTCTATGTACAGAATTTTACTCAATTCGATTTGCACCAGCTTATACTCGCTCTTTACGAAGATGCTCTGAATCTCTTCCTTGGACTGTTGCAGCAATTCGAACCATTGCACAGCCTTGTTGGCAGCCTGCAGAAAGTCGACGTAGGAGATGGGTTTCAGCAGGTAGTCCAGCGCATTGACTTTGTAGCCGTCTATGGCATACTGGTCGAAGGCGGTGGTAAAGACAATGCGGGTGCCGGAATCGACCATCTTCGAAAATTCCAGTCCGTTCAGTTCGGGCATCTGGATGTCGAGGAAAAGCAGGTCGATGTGCTTCTCGGGCAACTCCTTGATGGCTTGTACGGCACTGGAGTATTTACCGACCAACTCTAGAAACGGGGTCTTGTTGACGTAGCTTTCCAGCAACCCCAGGGCGAGGGGCTCGTCGTCTACAATGGCGCACTTCAGATTCATATCTTTATAATTAAAATAGATTTATACTCTTTCATGTCCTCACTCACTCCTTGCTGCCAGTCGTAATGGCCGGGATAGGTCAGCTCCAGACGCTTGCGCACTTGTTCCAACCCGATGCCGCTTCCACTCTTGTCTGCCACGCTTTTGGGATGATAGCTGTTGGTTATTTCGCAATGTATCTCTCCGGGGCTTTCACTGAAGTGGATACGGATAAAGCTGGGCTCGGTGGGGGAGATGCCATGCTTGAAGGCATTCTCTATGAGGGAAATAAAGATGAGCGGAGCTATTTCCGTACGGCTGTCCGGTCGGACGTCTATCTTTGTTTCCACACGGACGTTGGCGGAGAGGCGGATGCGCATTAGTTCGATGTAGTTGCGGATGAAGTCCATCTCCTTGTCCAGGGTGACGAAGTTCTGCTGATTGTCATACAGCACATGGCGCAGCAGTCGGCTCAGTTCCTGCACGGCAGTCTGTGCCTTGTCGGCATCGAAGGCGATGAGGGCGTAGATGTTGTTCAGCGTATTGAGCAGGAAGTGCGGGTTGAGCTGGTTGCGCAGGTTCTTCAACTCGGATTCCGTGCGGCTTTTCTCGGCTTCGCGGCGGGCGGCGTCCATCTGCGCCCAGCGGCGGCTCAGCTTGATGGCAGCGCTGAGGCCGGCGGTGAGAATCATGGTCGAGACGTCGCGCAAGATGAATATCCATTTGGGAGGCCCCATGTACTGACCGTCATCATCGCCGCGCATATGGTTTTGGAATGTGTATTCTTGCCAAAGGTGGGCGCCGGTGGTAATGCAGATGATGAGCAGTGTGTTCAGCAGGAGATACTGCCGGATGCGTCCCTCGAACAAGTAGCAGGGAATGAGGAGGCAGTAGTTGATGTAGAATACAAGGAAGAATGAGAGGGTACTGCTGCTACCGTGGCGCAGATAGTCCGCAAGGCTGATATTGAAGCCGCTGCGTGTCATCATCAGAAAGGGGAAACCGATGACGATACCCCAGACAATGATGTGTATCAGAGTTTCGATGCCGCGGCGGCGTGGGTTAGGGAGCTGTTGTTTCATCATGATACAAAGATAGGAATTTTAGATGAATATTGTTAATATCCGCCGCCTGCGAAGCAAATCTCTGTTCGCAGGTTGCGGATAAGCGTTTCCAGGTTGCGGATATGTATCCCAAGCTTGCGGATGTCTATCCCAAGGCTTGGGATAGAGATTATCCTTGGTTTCGCATAACTTTTTTCCCTATTGCCGGAATTTTTTTTCCTAATACTTAAGAACTATTTGGCTAACTTCCGGCAAGGGAGAAAAGGTTATTCGTAGCGTATGGCCTCTATCGGGTCGAGGTCCGCAGCTTTCTTGGCGGGATACCAACCGAAGAACACTCCGGTGATGGTACATACGGCGAAGGAGAGGAATACACTCCACGGCTGGATGAAGATGGGCCAGTGGGCAACGCCCTTCACTATCAAGCTGGCTCCGCATCCGATGATGACACCGATAATGCCTCCGGTGATGCTGATAAGGATGGCTTCGATGAGGAACTGGCTCAAGATGTCGACACCGCGGGCGCCTACACTCATGCGCAGGCCGATTTCGCGCGTGCGTTCCGTCACCGATACGTACATGATGTTCATAATGCCGATGCCGCCCACTACGAGCGAAATGCCGGCTATGCAGGCAAGCAGCGTGGTCATCAGGTCGGTGGTGGAATTCAGCATGGTGCTGAGTTCCTGCTGGCTGCGAATGGTGAAGTCGTCGTCGTCACTCTCCTTCAGCTTGTGGTTGCGGCGCAGTATCTCGGTGATTTCGTTGGTGGCATTGTCCGTCATGTCCTCGGTGAGGGCGGAGGCGAAGATGCCGCTAAGGTAGGTCTGTGCCAGCAGGCGTTTCATCACGGTGCTGTAAGGGGCAAGCACTACGTCGTCCTGGTCCATGCCCATGGAGTTGTAGCCTTTGGACTTCAGCACGCCCACCACGCGGAAGGGCACTTGGTTGAAGCGGATGATACGTCCCACAGGGTCCTCTCCTCCGGGAAAGAGGTTGTCTTGGATGGTCTTTCCGATGACGCACACCTTGGCAGAGGTCTGTATGTCGGCTTCGGTAAACATCTCGCCGTTCTCCACGCTGAGCTGCCGGATTTCGAGATAGTCCGTGCCCACGCCGCTCACGGAGGAGGGGTAGTTGTTGTTGCCCGCGATGAGCTGCCCGCTGGAGGAGACATTGGGGCTGACGGCAGCCAGAAAGTTGGTTTCGTTTCGCAGGGCTTCGTAGTCGGTCAGCTTCAAGGTCTGCATGGCGCTGGGGTCTTGGCGGACACCGCCGCGCATGTCGGCACCGGGGTGAATCATAATCATGTTGGAGCCCATCTCGGAGATTTGCGCCTGGATGCTTTTCTTCGAACCTTGTCCGATGGCAAGCATCGTGATGACGGACGCCACGCCGATGATGATGCCCAGCATGGTGAGGAATGCGCGCAGCTTGTTGTTGTTCAAGGCTCGCAAGGCTATTTTGAAAAGGTTTGTTCCGTTCATATCGTTTTAATGGAAAGTTTAAAATTAATCCCTAATCCTTAATCCTTAATCCCTTATCCCTCATTCCTCCTCCTGCTTAGGCAATGCTGCCAGGGCTTCGGCTGCATTCTGGATTTGGGTGTTGATGGTATCGTCCTTGATTTGTCCGTCGCGCAGCACGATGTTGCGGCTGCTGTACTGGGCTATTTCGGGGTTGTGGGTGACGAAGATGATGGTGCGTCCTTCGGCATGCAGCTTTTGGAACAGTACCAGAATCTCGAAAGAAGTACGGGTGTCCAGGTTACCCGTAGCTTCGTCTGCCAGGATAACGGCGGGATTGTTCACCAAGGCGCGGGCGATGGCTACGCGTTGCATCTGACCGCCGGACATCTGATTGGACTTATGTTCCAGTCGGTCGCCCAGCCCCACGGCTTGCAGGGCTTCGATGGCACGTCTCCGCCTTTCGGAAGCCGAGACGGAGGAGTTATACATCAGCGGTAGCTCCACATTTTCCACGGCAGTGGTTTTGGGCAGCAGGTTGTAACTCTGGAATACGAAGCCGATTTTACGGTTGCGTAGTACGGCGCGTTGAGGCTTGCTCATGGTGCGTACGGAGATACCGTCCAGCAGGTATTCGCCGCTGGTGGGCGTGTCCAGGCAGCCGAGGGTATTCAGCAAAGTCGACTTTCCGGAGCCCGATGTACCCATGATGGTGACAAACTCGCCTTCACGGATGGTGAACGAGACGCCGCGCAGGGCATGCACGGTTTCGTCCCCCACCTGGAAGTTGCGTTTGATATTTTGAAGTTCAATGACTGCTTTATTCATAATTCTTTTTTTGTATTATTTTCCGCTCTTCTTCTTACTTCCCGGAGGGCCAGGCATGAACGGACTCTTCTCACCTCCGGGAGCTTCCTGGCTCATGTCCGGAGCGCTGCTGCCGGGCATGCTGCCGATGGTGGCTTCGGTCACCACTACGGTACCTTCGTTAATGCCGCTGATAATTTCCGTGTTGACTCCGTTGGAGATACCTATCTTCACCGGATGGGCGGTAAAGGTGTTGCCTTCGCGGGTCCAGAGTTTATGTTCCCCTTCGCAATCCTTCACGATATCATTGTCGCCGATAAGCGGTTTTTCGGGGTTGAAGCGCAGGGCACGGGCAGGAGCGCACAGTACGTCTTTGCGGTCGAGGGTGAAGATGGTGACGTTGGCTGTCAGGCGTGGTTTCAGTTTCAGGTCCGGGTTGTGGGCGGAGATGACTACTTCGTAGGTCACAACCGTGCTGGTGCTGGTGCTCGACGTGCTGCTTGAGCTGGCATCTCCCAGACGAATTTGTGTGACCACTCCTTCGAACACGTCATTCGGGTAGGCGTCTACGGTAAACGTGGCGCGCTGTCCCTCTTCCACACCGCCTATGTCTGCTTCGTCCACGTCGGCCACAACCTGCATCTGCGTCAGGTCGGCAGCGATGGTGAACAGTGTCGGTGTCTCGAAGCCGGAAGCCACGGTCTGTCCTGCTTCCACGTCGCGGCTGATGACCACACCGTCGATGGGAGAGGTGATGGTGGCGTAGGAGAGGTTGCGTTCAGCCTTTGCCAGTGATGCCTGGCTGCTTTCGTAGTTGCTCTTGGCCTTCTCGTAGTTATAGACGGACTGCTCATAGTCCGTGGCGGCGATGAGCTGCTTTTCGTTCAGCGTCTTGTTGCGCTCGTAGAGTTTTTTCTGGTACTCGTATTCGGCCTTTGCACCGTTGTAGGCGGCGCGTTGCGAAGCGAGTTCGCTTTGCAGTGTCACGCGGTCCATCTCGGCAATGAGCTGGCCTTTGGTTACTACGGAATTGTAGTCTACATGAATCTTGTCGATGATACCGCTCACCTGGGTACCCACTTCCACTTCTGTCACCGGTTCGATGGTTCCCGTGGCGGTTACGGATTCGGAAATCTCACCTTTATGGATGGTTGCTGTGGCGTAGGTCACCTTGTGCTTGGCCTTGGCACCACCGAAGAGCCATACGCCGCCGCCCACTATGATTACGGCAGCTACGGCAATGAGGATGATTCTTTTTTTGTTCATATATATAAGGTATTATAATTCGATTTTTTCTCCTTGATAAAACTTCAGTAGCTGCATATTCAGTATGGCCATGTATTTGGCTTGCAGTGTCTCCTGCTGTGCGCTGAGCAGATTGCTTTTCTCAGTCAGCAGTTCTACGGTATTCTTCATGCCCAGGTTGAACTGCTCTTGAATCAGTTCATAGCTGGTCTGCGTACTTTTCAGTTTCTCTGTGGCGGCGGCGTAGCGCTGCTGGGCGCTGTTGGCATCGAGCCAGAGGGTTTCGATGGTCTTGTACAGCGTTTTTTGGTCGTCCAGCAGGTCCAGTTCGCTGGTCTGCTTCTGAATCTTGGCTTTCTCTACGGCACTCTTGGTCTGCCGGTTGCTGAAGATAGGCACGCTTACGGTGAAGCCCAGCGAGTTGTTCCAGTTCTGTTTGACTTGCTCGCTGAAGGTGAAGTCATTGCCGTTGGCATGGCTGGTTCCGATGCCGGCGCTGAGGCTCAGCGTAGGCAGATAGCCAGCGCGGGCAATTTTGATGTCGAGGTCGGATGTCTGTATATTCAGTTTGCCGGCTTCTATTTCCGGACGGAGCACGAGGGCAGAACGGTAAACGTCCGTTTTGGTGGGCAGGGGTGCCAGTACGTTTTCCGTGCCGAGTGTGGGGATGTAGAGGTTCATCTCGGATTCGCCGTCCAGTTCCAGGAGTTGTTTCAGTTGTAGTTTGTAGTCTTGCAGGGTGGCTTGTGCGGTCACCAGTTGGTACTTGTCGGTGCTTACCTGCGCTTCCAGTTGTGCCAGGTCGCTTTTGGCTATGCTTCCTGCTTCGAGAAGCTGGCGGGCGCGTTCGCATTCGGCCTGGCTCACTTCCAGGGTCGATTCGTTCACTTTCACGGCTTCGGCGGCGTAGAGTATCTGTACGTAGGTTTGTGCGATACTTTCTTCGATGCTGTTCTCGCTCTGTGCTACGCTAAGTTCGGCAATGCGGTTGTTCAGTTGCTGTTGTTTGATGGTGTTGAGGCGTTTCCCGCCGTTGTAGAGGGTCCAGTTGGCATCGATGCCGTAGCTGCCGTTATAGGAAGTCTTGCTCTGGCTGCTGGTGATGTTGTCGCCGTCGATGATGGTGTTTGTCTCGCTCTTCGGGCGATTCACGACACGCTGGCTCACACTGGCCGAAAGGCTGGGGAAGAGAGCGGCTCGGGCGGTCTTTACATCTACCTGGGCACTTTCCGCGTTGAGGCGGTTCTTGCGGATGGTGATGTTTTGCTGCAAGGCATAGTCGATGCACGCTTGCAAGTCCCATTGGGCGGGCAGGCTGTCGGCTGGCTGCTCGGAACTGCCGGGTATCTGCGTGGAAGTGCCGTTTTGGGCGGCCACTCCCATGCAGCTTGCCATACATAGCGCTATCACTGTCAATCTTTTTACGTTCGTCATATCTTCGTTATTCTATGGTTTTACATTTGCAAATGTAGTGGGGTGGAGAAAGGATTGCAAAAGTGATAGACGTTGAGTGAATTTTCCTCGCCTAAAATCTTTTTTGTACCGATGAATGGGAGAAGTCTTTTTTCTGTTCAACTTTTCACCTTTTTATTTGTTCTTTATATAAAAGTATTTTATATTTGTAATCATTATAATTTTATCGGCATGAAACAGACTGCGGTAAACATTTGGCGTTTTTATTTGGAAGGTTTTCGAAGTATGACGTTAGGGCGTACTTTGTGGCTTATCATTCTTGTGAAGTTGTTCATCATGTTTTTCATTCTCCGCCTTTTCTTCTTCCCACGGTTTCTGAATACCCCCGTGGTGGGCGATGACAAGGAAGGCTATGTCAGTAATGAGCTTATCCATCGGAGTCTGGGCGACTAAACACGGAGACACAGAGTTTATTTCCTTGCCCTTATAAATTCTCCGTGTCTCTCTGTTCTTACCCGATAACTTAAAAACTTAATAACTCATAACTTATAACTCATAACTTGATTCTTATGCTTGGACACATTGACACTTCCCTGATTGACTGGTCGAGAGCCCAATTTGCCTTGACCGCCATCTATCACTGGATTTTTGTGCCGCTGACACTTGGACTGGCGGTAATTATGGGTATCATGGAGACAGCGTACTACCGTACGGGTGACGAATTTTGGAAACGTACTGCCAAATTCTGGATGAAGATTTTCGGTATCAACTTTGCTATTGGTGTAGCAACCGGTATTATTCTGGAATTTGAATTCGGTACGAATTGGAGTAATTACAGTTGGTTTGTGGGCGACATCTTCGGTGCGCCGCTTGCCATCGAGGGTATTTTGGCTTTCTTTATGGAAGCAACGTTTATCGCCGTCATGTTCTTCGGCTGGGATAAGGTGAGCAAGCGTTTCCACCTGGCATCTACTTGGCTCACGGGGCTGGGCGCCACGATTTCTGCCTGGTGGATTCTGGTTGCCAATGCGTGGATGCAGAATCCCGTAGGTATGGAGTTCAATCCCGATACGGCACGCAACGAGATGGTGGACTTCTGGGCTGTGGCAACTTCGCCGATGGCTGTCAATAAGTTCTTCCATAGCGTGCTGTCCGGCTGGGTGCTGGCTGCCGTGTTTGTAGTAGGCGTAAGCTGCTGGTATCTGTGGAAGAAGCGCGAGAAGAAATTTGCGCTGGCAAGTGTAAAGATTGCCGCATGGGTAGGTCTGTGTGCCGCTGTGCTCTCTGCCTGGACGGGTGATGGCTCGGGCTATCAGGTGGCGCAAAAGCAGCCGATGAAGCTGGCTGCTATGGAAGGCTATTATGAAGGGCGGCAAGGTGCCGGATTGGTAGCGTTCGGGCTGCTGAATCCTGCCAAGCAGACACCGCAGGACGGAGTAGACCCATTCCTTTTCCGTGTGGAAATTCCGAAGATGCTGTCGCTGCTTGCCGAGCGCAAGATGGATGCTTTTGTTCCCGGCATCAATGACCTGCTGAAAGGTGGATATCCGTTGAGCGATGGTACCGTAGCGCTTTCGGCAGAGGAGAAAATAGAAAAAGGAAAAACGGCTATCGGTGCGTTTGCCGCCTATCGTGCAGCCAAGGCTGCGGGCAATGAGGCAGATGCAGAGGTGGCTGCCAAAGTGTTGAAAGATAATGTAGCCTATTTCGGTTACGGTTATATCAAGGACGTGAACGAGCTGGTGCCCAATGTGTCCCTTACGTTCTACATGTTCCGTGTGATGGTGATGTTGGGTGGATACTTCATCCTCTTCTTTATTGTGGTGCTGTTCCTGGCCTATAAGAAAGACTTGTCGCGGATGCCATGGATGCATTGGGTGGCTATGCTCACCATTCCGCTGGGCTATCTGGCTGGACAAGCCGGATGGGTGGTTGCCGAGTGTGGTCGTCAGCCGTGGGCCATCCAAGATATGCTGCCCACGAGTGCCGCCATCTCTAAGCTGGATGTAGGCTCCGTGCAGACCACGTTCTTTATTTTCCTGGTACTTTTCACTGTCATGCTGATTGCTGAGGTGGGAATTATGCTGAAGGCTATTCGCAAAGGTCCTGAAACCGAAACGCACACACCGTCACATAACTCATAACTTATAACTCATAACTCACAATGAATGCTTATATATTTCTTCAACACTATTGGTGGTTTGTAGTCTCCTTGCTGGGAGCACTACTGGTATTCCTGCTGTTCGTGCAGGGAGGTAATTCGCTTCTGTTCTGTCTGGGGAAGACGGAGGAGCAGAAGAAGATGATGATTAATTCTACGGGACGGAAGTGGGAGTTCACGTTTACAACGCTTGTCACGTTTGGAGGCGCGTTCTTTGCTTCGTTTCCGTTGTTCTATAGTACCAGTTTCGGAGGAGCTTATTGGTTGTGGATGATTATTCTGTTCAGCTTTGTGTTGCAGGCTGTCAGCTACGAGTTTCAGTCGAAGGCGGGAAATCTGCTGGGCAAGACAACGTATCGCACGTTCCTGGTGATAAACGGAGTGGTAGGTCCGGTATTGCTGGGTGGGGCAGTGGCCACGTTCTTCACGGGGTCTAACTTCTATATCAATAAAGGGAATATCGCAGATGCGGCAATGCCGGTTATCAGTCAATGGGCTAACGGCTGGCATGGGTTGGATGCGCTGCTTAATCCGTGGAATGTGGTGCTGGGGCTGGCTGTGTTCTTTCTGGCACGTATCTTGGGAGCGCTTTATTTTATTAATAATATCAATGAGGATGATTTGGTGAAACGCTGCCGCCGGGCACTCTGGGGAAATACGGCGTTGTTCCTGGTATTCTTCCTGGCCTTCGTCATCCGTACGCTGCTTGCCGACGGCTATGCTGTACGCCCGGAAACGGGAGAGGTGTTCATGGAACCTTACAAGTATCTGACGAACTTCCTGCAGATGCCGGTAGTGCTGCTTGTATTCCTGGTTGGTGTGGTGGCTGTGCTTTGGGGCATTATCCGCACGCTGTGGAAGCCGGCATTCGACAAGGGTATCTGGTTTGCCGGTGCAGGGACGGTGCTTACGGTATTGGCACTGCTGCTTGTGGCAGGCTATAACAATACGGCCTATTATCCTTCTACCCACGACCTGCAAAGCTCACTCACGTTGGCAAACAGTTGCTCGAGCCAGTTCACACTGAAGGTTATGGCTTATGTCTCTATCCTTGTTCCTTTCGTTCTTGCCTACATCTTCTACGCTTGGCGCAGTATCGACAATCGCAAGATTGATGCGAAGGAGATGGAAGAGGGAGGACACGCGTATTAATTAAAAATTAAGAATTAAAAATTAAAGGAGGATGTGTCATCTGTGTGCTATTAACTGTTTTGATACATCCTCTTCTTATTCTTTTGTCCGCTTCTCATTTAGCTGGAATTTGGGTACCAGTTTCATCAATCGTAGAATCTGTCCTTG
This sequence comes from Bacteroides sp. AF20-13LB, assembly GCF_003603065.1. Taxonomy (NCBI): domain Bacteria; kingdom Pseudomonadati; phylum Bacteroidota; class Bacteroidia; order Bacteroidales; family Bacteroidaceae; genus Bacteroides; species Bacteroides sp. AF20-13LB. The sequence goes on along the minus strand of NZ_QTMH01000007.1, from coordinate 65,037 downwards.
CCTTTTCTTTATGTAAGGGGAGGGGTGTGCTGAGTCGAAGCGTATGGGGTTGGGCAATGTTGCCGCTATTAGTGCGCACTGTCCGGCAGAGAGCTTGGCTGCTGTAGTCTTGAACTTGTATTTGGCGGCAGCTTGTGCGCCATAGATGCCTTTTCCCATTTCGATGGAGTTGAGATAGACCTCCATGATACGTTCTTTGGACCAGAAGAATTCTATCAGTACGGTGAAGTAGACTTCCAGTCCTTTACGTACCCAGGAAGACTGGGGCCATAGGAATACATTCTTTGCCGTCTGCTGGCTGATGGTGCTTGCGCCCCGTTTCCGTTTTCTTGTTTCATTCTCCTTTATCGCTTTCTGTATCTCGATGAAATCGAATCCGTTGTGTGTGGCAAACCGGTTGTCTTCCGAGGCAATGACGGCCATAGGCAGGTGAGGGGATATCTTGTCGGAAGATACCCAAGTGTGGTGCCAGCATGGACTTTCACCCTTAAAGACCTGTTGCACGCTGCGAATAACCATCAGTGGCGTGATGTAGACGGGTACAAAACGATAAGCCACTACCGCTAGGATAGTGGAAATAAAGAAGAATAATATGATGTTGCGGAGGAACCGCAAAGGCTTCGGGAGTTTCATGGAGAGAGTGCCAATGTGATTAATGTGTTAATGTGCCAATATGCATATTGGCACATTAACACATTAATCACTTTACCATATTAATTAGCTGCCTCCGCATTCTTAATCATCTGTTCGCTGGCATACATATATACCTCTACGCGTCGGTTCTGGTCGGCAGACAGACTTTCGTCGTATTCGTTGTATCCCACGCCTTCCACTTTCTTGAACTGGGCCGGAGATACGCCGCAATCCTGCAAATAGTTCTCTACGGCATAGGCGCGGTTCTTGGAAACTTTCATGTTGGCTTCGTAAGTACCCACTTTGTCGGTATGGCCGATGATGGCGATATCGGTTGTCGGGTCTTCCTTCAGAATCTGTGCGAGTTCGCGCAGGGAAGCCTTTGCCTCGTTGCTCAGTGCTGCGGAGTTGAAGCCGAAAAGAATACCTGCCGCAAAGGATACTTTGACAGCCGGCAAGCCGTTTGCATCCGTCACCTGCTCCACTTGGGCGCCTTCAATCTTGGCAGCTTCGGCAGCCTTCTTGTCCATCTTGTGTCCGATGGCAACGCCGGCACCCGTACCTACTGCAGCACCTACCGCAGCTCCAATGGCTGCCCCCTTGCCTTTACCTATCAGTCCGCCGATAATGGCACCTGCTGCTGCACCGGAGCCACCGCCGATTATTCCACCTTTGGCCTTGTTGTTCATTGTGCCGCAACTGCCCAGCAGCAATGCGCCGCACAAAAGTAATACTGTAAATTTCATCTTCTTCATAACTCTTTTTCTTTAAAAGTTGACTTTATCTTTAATGTTGCAAATTTATGTATATAATAACCATATTCTTCTTTCTAAAGTTCGCCAGTTCTGTCCTTTTTTAGAGAATTTTCCTTTTGATGAGGACGAACCAGGCTGTCAGTATAAGACCTTTGGCAACGGTCGTTCCACTTACTGCCCACCAGATGGCATCCACTCCCATACCCATGTGCACCAGCAATAACGCCACCGGAATACGCATGTAATTGCATCCGATGCTGACAATGGCAGGCGGCACTGTCCGTCCCAGTCCGTAGAACACGCCCTGCATGGTAATTTCCATCATCATGAACATTTGCGAATAGCCGTCGATGCGGAGGAAATCTCCACCCACACGGTAGGCTTCGGCCTCGGGTACGAAGATAGAGAACACCTCGCTGCCGAAGAAGATGAACAGTAGTGAGCAGAGGCTTCCGAATACGCCCGTCATCCACATGGTGGTGCGCCATGCTTGCTTCACGCGCGACTTCTGCCCCGCGGCATAGTTCTGGGCGATGAACGTGCTCAGCCCCGTGGAGAATCCTTGCGAAGTATTCCAGGTGATGGCCTCGATTTGTCCACCGGTGGTGAATGCCATCAGTCCGATGTGTCCTCCCTGCTCCGAGGCGGTGCGCGAGAGGAACATATTGACGAAGGCAAATAGCGTGTTCAGCGTAGCCACGGGCAGCCCGAGCTTGAAGATGCGCCGGGTGTACTTCTTTTTCAGCGGAACGATAAAGGAGAAACCTCCGAGCACGGCGCTTTTCCCCCGGAGTTTGTAGACGAAGATGCCGAATACTGTAGCTTCGGAAAGCCATGTGGCAAGTGCCGCGCCCACTGTTCCCCAACCGAAGCCGAAGATGAACAGAGGGTCGAGGACGATGTTCATTATCAGTCCCGTCCCGCTGATGTAGAACGGAATCTTGCTTCGTCCTGCCGCGTTGTAGATGCCCGTAAAGGCAGCGGAGAGAAAGATGAAAGGCAGTCCCGTCGACACGATGCGCAGATAAGTCACGGCGGCGTCCGTGATATGCTGTTTCAGCTCGAAGATGTTCAGGATGGGGCGGGCGAAAAGGAAGAGCAGGCCTCCCCAGCAGACGGAGATGAGCAGGGCAATCGTAATGTTGTGCGAGGCAAAGCTGCGTGCGTCCTCTTCGCTGCGTGCACCGATGGACTGGCCTACGCTGACTTCGGCGCCCACTTTATTGAGCAAGGCGATGGAGCCGGACATCCACGTCAGTATGCCTACCGCACCTACTGCAGCCATGGACTCACTGCCCAGACGCCCTACCCATGCCATGTCCGTCAGGCTGTAGGCCATCTGGATGAACGAGGTGGCCATGATGGGCATTGCCAGCGTGAAAAGCTGGCGGTTGATGGGGCCTTGTGTCAGATTCTTTGTTCCTTGCACGTTGACGGGTTTTTAGGTAAACAATGTGTTGCTCATCCCCTTTTCCGCTTTCTGCGGAGACGGTGGCGGCGTTTCTGCTTGTACTTTCGTATCTTGGCATATACCAGCCAGATGAAGAGCAGACCGAAAACGGCGAAGATGAGCAGCACGATGCCTGTGTTGAGATTGTCACCTTTCACGCGGCTCCACATCTCGAGCACTAGTTCCGTGCGGTCGCCGAAGTCGCGTATCATGGCGCAGCGTTCCACTACTCGGCGGTCAGGATATTGTACCGGGTCTATCTGCAGGCTGTCGGCTCCGGGCAGGGGGCCGAAGAAGTAGCTGAGGTCGGAGTGCACGTCGAGCGTGGTATCGGTCTTGGCCTCCATGATTTCCGGTGTGGCTACGGCGCTGACGTAGCCGATGGCATCCATGTTGCGCAGTGCCACGGAAGGCTGGCAGAGGTAGTTGATGAAATAGCTTGCCGCCTTCACGTTGCGGGCGTAGCGGGGGATTACCCAGCCGTCGTACCAGATGTTGCTGCCTTCGCAGGGGACGGTGTAGTCCAGTTCCACACCCACGGCATCGGCCTCCTCGATGGCCCAGACGGCGTCGCCGCTCCAGGTGAAGTTAATCCACGCCTTGTTCTTGGTCATCATTTCCTTGCCGAAGTCGGCTTCCCAGCCGGCGATGTTGGGTTTCATCTCCTTGAGGCGTTGCTCGGCCAGGGCGATGGCCTGCGGGGAGTTGTCGTTCATCAGTTGCTCTACGGTGACGGTGCTGTCGGCCAGCTCCCGGGCGTGGGCGTAGATGATGGCGGTACCGTAGGCATCGCGGTAGCTGTCCTTCATCAGTATTTTGCCGCGGTTTTTGGAGTCCCAGAGGATGTCCCATGTGCCGGCCTCTTCGGCGGTAATAAACTTTTTGTTGAAGAGGATACCAGCGGTGCCCCACATGTAGGGCACGGCATAGTCCTCGGTCTGGCGTTCCGGTTGCGAGGTCTTGTTCAGCTCGTGGCGAATGTAGGGCGACACGTTGGGGATGTAGTCCGGCGTGTGGCCGAAGTTGCGGTCGATGGGTAGCAGGAGGTCTTTGCGAAGCATGCGTTCGATGATGTACTCCGAGGGGCATACGACGTCGAAGTCCTCGTGCCCGCGCTCAATTTTGGTGAGCATGATTTCGTTGATATCGAACACCTGGTAGATGATACGGAGGTCTTCGCCCGTCTGCTGCTTGTACCAGTCGGGAAATTCGGCAAGCACATCTTCATCGATGTAGTCCGCCCAGTTGTATATCTTCAGTACACGGCTGCGCTCTTCTGTGGAGTTTCCACAAGAAGAGAGGGATGCGATACAGCACAGTAGAATCAGTATGTTTATTATCCTTTTCATCATCTTGTTCTTGACAATTGATAACTTATAACTCATCACTCACATCAATCGTTTTTCGTCCGTTCGGCCCGCTTGTTGATTACAATCAGCAGCACCAGCACCGTCACGAAGATGATGGTGGAGAGTGGCCGCAGTTCCGGCGTCAGTCCACCTTTGCGCGCATCGGCGTAGATGTAGGTGGAGAGCGTTTCCAGCCCTTGGTTGCCGATGGTGAAGATGGTCACGGCAAAGTCGTCGATGGAGAGCGTGAAAGCAAGGATGAATCCGCTTATCATACCCGGAAATATCTCCGGAAGAATAACCTTGCGCAGTGCTTGGAACGGTGTGGCGCCCAGGTCGAGTGCCGCCTCGTAGACATTCTGGTTCATCTTTTTGAGCCGGGGCATTACGCTGAGCACCACGTAGGGCGTGCAGAAAGTGATGTGTGCCAGTACCACTGTGGTGAATCCTTGCGATATGCCGAAGCTGACGAACAGCAGGAACAGCGACACACCGGTGATAATGTCTGCATTCATCATCGGGATGGCATTGGCGAAGTTCATTACCTGCCGTGTGCGCGAGCGCAGATTGAAGATGCCGATGGCTGCAATGCTGCCCAGCGCCGTACTGGCGGTGGCGGCAAGCAGGGCAATGGCGAATGTGTTCCAGATGGCATTCATCAGCGAGTGGTGCATCCCGCCCGTAAACAAGGAGCTGTACAGCTTGGTGGAGAATCCCGTCCAGTTGCCCAGCACCTTTGCCTCCGTGAAGGAGAATATCATAATAATTAAGATGGGCGAGTAGAGCAACGCCAGCAGCAGCCACAAGTAGCCGCGGGTTAAGATTCGTGTCATCATATCACACCTCCGCTTTCATTCGATGCCCCGTCCTCCTCGTTGGTAAAGAGGATGGTGATGCCTATCAGCAGCAGCATGATGAGCGAGAGGGCGGCACCGTAGTTCCACATTCCGTTGTAAATATTCTCTTGCACCGTGGTGCCGAACAGTTTGATGTTGTTCATTGTCAGCAACTCGGCAATGGCAAAGGTAGAAACCGTAGGCATAAACACCATCACTATGCCGCTCATCACTCCCGGCATGGAGAGCGGCAGAATCACCTTGCCGAATACGCGGGTAGGAGAGGCTCCCAAGTCCTGCGCAGCCTCAATCAGATTGTGGTCCATCTTCTGAAGGGTGTTGTAAATGGGGTATATCATGAACGGCAGGAAGTTGTAGACCATACCGAACACAAGGGCACCTTCGCCCAGCGGCAGGTTCAGGAAGTCGAACAGCGCCACTGTGGCAAGCGTACGTATCAAGATATTCACCCACATGGGGAGGATGAACAGCACCACCATGGTGCGTGAGGTGTTGAATTGCTTCTGGCTCAGGATATACGCTGCCGGATAGCCCAGCAGCAGGCAGACCAGCGTGGTGATAACGGCTATTCCGATGGAGTAGACAAACGTGTTCATCGCTTCGGGGTGCATCATGAACTTGCGGAAGTTGGCCAGCGTAAACGCCCCTCCGTCGTCCGTAAAGGCATAGAGCACGATGAGCAGCAGCGGTACTATGACAAATACAAGCAGAAACAGCGCGTAGGGTACCGTCCAGTTGCGCCGGCGCATGAAGAAATGGGATAACTTATTGAGCACTTCCTTCCTTATTAAGAGATTGAACAATCCGTATATTTTGAGGGGCGATGGTGATACCTACGCGGTCGCCGTCGTCCCACACGTCGTTGGTGTCGACAAAGATGTCTTCGTCCCAGTCCGTAAACACGGTCAGGTGGTAATGGTTCCCTTTGTAGAGGATGAATTTCACTTCACCCGTCAGACGGCCGTCCTCTTCGTTGTCTTCGAGGATGACGTGCTGGAAGTCTACTTCCACTTGCACGGCGCTGCCCGGCTCGATGCCCTGCACGGGGAGGCACTCGAAGTTACAGCCCAGGAAGTCTACGTGCGTCTCGTCCACCAGCTTTCCCTCGAAGGTGTTGCAGGTGCGTTCCTTCTTCATCACGTGGATGTCGAAGGGTTTCACCAGCAGGCCGACTTCGCGTCCTGCCTCGAAGGCATGGTAGTCCTGCACCATCAGCTCGTAGCCTTCGCGCGTCTGCACCAGCATTTCGTAGTGTACGCCTTTGAAGATGCAGCTGGTTACGGTCCCCGTCAGCTGTGCGGCGTCGGATACATCGAAGATGTAGATGTCTTCGGGGCGAATCACTACGTCTACCTGCATCTGCTCGCCAAATCCCGTGTCCACGCATTCAAATTCGTGTCCGCAGAAGGTGACGGCTTTATCCTTTATCATAACTCCGTTCAAGATGTTGCTTTCACCAATGAAGTCTGCTACGAAGGAGTTGATGGGTTCGTTGTAGATGTCCGTCGGCACGCCTATTTGCTGGATGCGTCCTTCGCTCATCACGACGATGGTATCGCTCAAGGTCAGTGCCTCTTCCTGGTCGTGGGTCACATATACGAAGGTGATGCCCAGCTTCTGGTGCATCTCCTTTAGCTCCATCTGCATGTCCTTGCGCATTTTTAGGTCCAGGGCGGCAAGGGGTTCGTCCAGTAGCAGCACTTCGGGTTCGTTGACGATGGCTCGGGCAATGGCTACGCGCTGTTGCTGCCCGCCGGAGAGGGAGTCTACGTCGCGGTCCTCATAGTCCGTCATGCCCACCATGCGCAGGGCTTGCTTTACCTTCTTCTCGATGGTGGCACCGGGCAGCTTCTTCAGCTTCAACCCGAAAGCAATGTTGTTGAACACGTTGAGGTGGGGGAAGAGGGCGTACTTCTGGAACACGGTGTTCACCGGACGCTTGTGCGGCGGTGTCTGCGTGATGTCCTTTCCGGCAATGGTTATCACTCCTTCCGAGGCTGTCTGAAAGCCTGCAATGAGGCGCAACAGAGTTGTCTTTCCGCAGCCGGACGGTCCCAGTATTGTTACAAACTCGCCCTTACGGACAGACAAATTCACATCATTCAGCACGGCCTTATCTCCGAAAAATTTCGATACGTGCTCCACACCGATGATGCAATCGGACTTTTGCATAAGCGTCTTTTACTTTATCCAAACGAATTAAACAAATCTCAGAAGAAAGCTGAAATAAAATCAAAACAGTTTCTCGGGCTTTCAAAAAGCGGGTGCAAAGTTACATAATTTATCGGGATTTTTCGCCTTACTCTAAAATTCATTATTCCTATGAAGTTAAAATAATAAGTAATACCTTTGTTGGCAGTATTGATATTAAAACTTAATAACATGATGGAAAAGAAGATTGTACTCATCACCGGAGCCTCCTCGGGAATAGGGGAAGGCTGCGCGCGTAAATTTGCCATGAACGGTTACCGGCTTATACTCAATGGCCGTAATGTGGAGAAACTGAATGCTGTAAAGAAAGAATTGTTGGAGAAATATGGAGCCGATGTGTATCTGCTTCCTTTCGATGTCCGCGACCGGCAGGCTGCCCGTGCCGCCCTCGAATCCCTTCCGGAGGAATGGAAGGCGGTAGACATACTGGTGAACAATGCCGGACTCGTCATTGGGGTGGACAAGGAACATGAAGGCAACCTGGATGAATGGGACATTGTCATCGACACTAACGTGAAAGCCTTGCTTGCCATGACCCGCCTCGTGGTTCCCGGTATGGTGGAGCGCGGCCGTGGTCACGTTATCAATATGGGGTCCATTGCCGGAGATTACGCTTATCCGGGAGGCAGTGTGTACTGTGCCTGCAAGGCTGCCGTCAAGGCACTTTCCGACGGACTCCGCATCGACCTGGTGGATACCCCGATACGCGTAACGAATATCAAGCCGGGGTTGGTGGAAACCAATTTCTCCGTCGTCCGTTTCCGTGGTAACCGGGAGGCGGCCGATAATGTATATAAAGGTATACGCCCGCTGACCGGCGACGATATAGCCGAAGTGGTCTATTTCGCCGCTGCCGTCCCCGAGCATATCCAGATTGCGGAAGTGCTGGTGATGCCTGCCAACCAAGCCACGGGGACAATTGTCAGCCGGAAATAGAATTTGTATAAGGATATGATAAAATGATACTATTTTATCTTCGGGGAAACGCCTACATTTGCTCACAGCTAAATGAATATAGAATCTAAACAAGAAAAGCATGAATTTCAAGAAACGAACAAATTTTCTCTTTGGAGCACTGCTGCTGACCGGCAGTTTGTTGGCTCAAAACGTATGTGTATCCACTCCGAAAACCTCTTTGGTGCTTTCGGCTCCTGAAGGTGGTACATTGAGACACTTGTATTATGGTAACAGACTTTCTGAAGCCGACTTGCAGAATATCTCTGCGGCAGAAGCGAACCATGCAGCCTATCCCGAATATGGATTGAATGCTCCCGTGGAGACGGCCCTCGCTGTGAAGCATGCCGACGGTAACATGACCCTCCAGCTCGAAGTATTGAACGTGACTACCGAAAAGGAAGGGAATGTCGTGACGACTGTCGTGGCACTGAAGGATAAGGTGTATCCCTTCTTCGTCAACGTCTGTTACCGTGCCTGGCAGGATGCCGACGTGATAGAATCCTGGACTGAAATCTCCCATCAGGAGAAGAAGTCGGTGGTGCTCAATCAGTTTGCTTCCGGCTATCTGCCCATCCGCCGTGGCGATGTATGGCTGTCCCATCTCTCCGGTTCCTGGGCCAATGAAGGGGTCTTGACGCAGGAACCTCTCACTCCGGGCATGAAGGTTATCAAGAATAAGGACGGTGTGCGCAATTCCCATACTGACCATGCCGAAGTGATGTTCTCCCTCGACGGTCGTCCGCAGGAGAACACGGGCAACGTGATTGGTGCAGCCCTCTGTTACAGCGGCAACTACAAGCTCCGCATTGAGACGCACGATGATGAATACCACCATTTCTTTGCCGGAATCAACGAAGAGAACTCTACTTATTCCTTGAAGAAGGACGAGCTTTTCCGCACTCCCGAACTTGCCCTGACTTATAGTAATGAAGGCTTGAGTGGCGGCAGCCGTAACTTCCATCGCTGGGCACGCCTGCACAAACTGGCGCACGGCACTACCCCCCGCAAGATTCTTTTGAATAGTTGGGAAGGCGTGTACTTTGACATCAACCAGCAAGGTATGGACCAAATGATGGCGGACATTGTCTCCATGGGTGGCGAGTTGTTCGTGATGGACGATGGCTGGTTTGGCGACAAGTATCCCCGTAAGAACGACAGCTCATCACTCGGCGACTGGGTGGTGGACAAGAACAAGCTTCCGAACGGCATTGAAGGCTTGCTGAGTGATGCCAAGAAACATGGCGTCAAGTTTGGCATCTGGATTGAGCCGGAGATGGCGAACACTACCAGCGAACTCTACGAGAAGCATCCCGACTGGGTACTTAAAGCTTCCGAACGTGACGTTGTGTTGGGACGCGGCGGCACGCAGGTAGTGCTTGACCTTGCCAATCCTGCCGTGCAGGACTTCGTTTTCGGTGTGGTAGACAACCTGATGACCTCTTATCCTGAAATAGATTACATCAAGTGGGACGCCAATATGTCTGTCCAGAACCACGGTTCGCAATATCTGACGAAGGATAATCAGAGCCACATGTACATCGAATTCCACCGCGGCTTCGAGAAAATCTGCCAGCGCATCCGTGCCAAATATCCCGACCTTACCATCCAGGCATGTGCCAGTGGCGGCGGTCGTGCCAACTACGGAGTGCTGCCTTACTTCGACGAGTTCTGGGTAAGCGACAATACCGATGCCCTGCAACGTGTCTATATGCAGTGGGGAACTTCCTATTTCTTCCCCGCCATCGCTATGGCATCGCATATCAGTGCTGCCCCCAATCATCAGACGTTCCGCACCATCCCTCTGAAATATCGGATAGACGTTGCCATGAGTGGTCGTTTGGGTATGGAAATCCAGCCCAAAAATATGACGGAAGAAGAAAAGGCTCTTTGCAAGAATGCCATTGCCGAGTACAAGACCATTCGTCCCGTAGTACAGTTGGGAGACATTTACCGCCTGCTCTCTCCTTATGACAAGCAAGGTGTGGCTTCTCTGATGTACGTGGCTCCGGAGAAGGACAAGGCAGTCTTCTATTGGTGGAAGACGGAACATTTCTGTAACCAGCACCTGCCGCGTGTGAAGATGGCAGGGCTCTGTGCCGACAAGCAATACCGGGTGCATGAACTGAACCGTATAGATAATGTTCCCTTGAACTACGAAGGAAAGAGTTTCAGTGGTGCCTACCTCATGGCAAACGGGCTGGAGATTCCCTACAACCATAAGGTGGACTATCACAAGCAGAACGACTATTCGAGCCGTGTGCTTTATCTGGAAGAGGTGAAGTGACATAAGCAAAGGTGAGGTTGGGCCGTGTAAAGGTGAACTTGAGCGGCGTAAAGGTGAGGTTTATGGGTACAGTTGGTACAGTGGGTACAGCGTCTCTTCTATCTCACACACGCATGTATATAAATAATGTACGCGTTATGAAGTAATGTACATAAGCGCATGTGTGTGAAGCAGAAGAGGCGCTGTACCCACTGTACCAATTGTACCACTGTTTGGATGTCCAACTTTTCTTTTCGTACCCTTTTGGGACTTTCAGGTAAGATGGAAACATAAAAAAAGTCCCACAATACATTGATATTGTAGGACTTTTTTCTTTTTGTCGCCTTCTGGCTTTGTTTCTATGTGAACCGCCTGGGGCTCGAACCCAAGACCCCAACATTAAAAGTGTTGTGCTCTACCTGCTGAGCTAGCGATTCAATCCTTCATTGCTGTTAAGCGGGTGCAAAGATAGATACTTTTTTGAAATTTGCAAAATAATATCATCTTTTTTCTTATCTTTGTCCCCATCAATCCTTGATATTAATCATTATCACTGAACATTAATCATTAAATACATGGCAACAGTAGACGATAAAAAGATTATCTTTTCTATGGTTGGGCTGAATAAAACCATTCAGCAGAACAACAAGCAGGTACTGAAGAACATTTACCTCTCGTTCTTCTACGGGGCAAAAATCGGTATCATCGGTCTGAACGGTTCGGGTAAATCGACCCTGCTGAAGATTATCGCCGGATTGGATAAGTCCTATCAGGGCGAAGTGGTGTTCTCGCCGGGATATTCTGTGGGGTATCTGGCCCAGGAACCGTACCTCGACCCCACCAAGACCGTAAAGGAAATTGTAATGGAAGGCGTGCAGCCCATTGTGGACGCGCTGGCAGAATACGAGGAAATCAATCAGAAGTTTGGCTTGCCCGAATATTATGAGGACCAGGACAAGATGGACAAGCTCTTCTCCCGCCAGGCCGAGTTGCAGGACATCATTGACGCGACCGATGCCTGGAACCTTGACAGCAAGCTGGAACGCGCCATGGACGCCCTCCGTTGTCCGCCCGAAGACCAGTCCGTAGAACATCTTTCCGGTGGTGAGCGCCGCCGTGTGGCCCTTTGCCGCCTATTGTTGCAGAAGCCCGACGTGCTTCTTCTTGACGAGCCCACCAACCACCTTGATGCCGAATCCATCGACTGGCTGGAACAACACTTGCAGCAGTACGAGGGTACGGTGATTGCCGTAACGCACGACCGTTACTTCCTCGACCACGTTGCCGGCTGGATTCTTGAGCTGGACCGTGGCGAAGGTATTCCCTGGAAAGGTAACTACTCCAGTTGGCTGGAACAGAAGACCAAGCGCATGGAGCAAGAGGAAAAGACCGCCAGCAAGCGCCGCAAGACGCTGGAACGCGAGCTGGAGTGGGTGCGCATGGCTCCCAAGGCCCGTCAGGCAAAGGGAAAGGCGCGTCTGAACTCCTACGACAAATTGCTGAACGAGGATGTGAAGGAGAAGGAAGAGAAGCTGGAAATCTTTATCCCGAACGGTCCCCGTCTGGGTAATAAGGTGATTGAAGCCAAGCATGTGGCAAAGGCGTTCGGTGACAAACTGTTGTTCGATGACCTCAACTTCATGCTTCCACCCAACGGTATCGTGGGTATCATCGGCCCTAACGGTGCCGGTAAGACTACGCTTTTCCGTCTTATCATGGGACTGGAAAAGGCAGACAAAGGCGAATTCGAGGTGGGGGAGACCGTAAAGGTTGCCTACGTGGACCAGCAGCACAAGGATATCGACCCCAACAAGAGCGTATATCAGGTCATTTCCGGCGGAAACGATCTGATTCGCATGGGAGGGCGCGACATTAATGCACGCGCCTATCTGTCCCGTTTTAACTTCTCCGGTGCCGACCAGGAAAAGCTCTGTGGGGTGCTTTCCGGTGGTGAACGCAACCGCTTGCATCTGGCGCTCTGCCTGAAGGAGGAAGGTAATGTGCTGTTGCTGGACGAGCCCACCAATGACATCGACGTGAATACGCTCCGTGCCCTCGAAGAAGGTTTGGAGGACTTTGCCGGATGTGCTGTGGTCATCAGTCACGACCGTTGGTTCCTTGACCGTATCTGTACGCATATCCTCGCTTTCGAAGGAGACTCCAATGTGTTCTTCTTTGAAGGTTCTTATTCAGAATATGAGGAAAATAAACAGAAACGTCTTGGGAAAGAAGAACCCACCCGTGTACGTTATAGAAAGCTCATGAATGATTGATTTCGGTGCGAATTTGAAAGTATATTCTTTTACTTGTTGACAATACGAAAGCCCTGCTGTAGAATGCAGGGCTTTTTTTGTTTAAAAATATCTCAAAAAAGCCTTTCTACCTTCAAAAAATGTAACATAAATATAACATTAATCTCGTTTTTATTAGTTATATTTGCGACTTAAAACATAAATTAATGTTTAATTAACACTATCTATTAACAAAAAACAGAATTATGAGAAAACATCTAATTCAATTCCTGTTGGTTGCAGTGTTGTCGGTATTTAGTGCCGCTGCATTTGCTCAGACTACAGTGAGAGGTCAGCTTGTTGATTCAGAAACAGGTGAACCGTTAGTGGGTGCCGCCGTCATGGTGGAAGGTACTACACAAGGATCGGTGACCGACATTGATGGCTATTTCAAGCAAAGCGTTGCTTCGAATGCGACATTACTATTCAAGTACGTGGGTTATAAAGACCAGAAGAAGAAGATTACGCAGAAGGGCGCTTCTGTGGATTTGGGTGCTATCCCAATGGAACCGGATGCTGTGATGCTGAAGGACGTAGTGATTACATCGTCTATTGCTGTGGCACGCAAGACTCCGGTTGCAGTATCTACTGTCGACCCCGTATTTATTGAAGATAAGATAGGTTCTCAGGAGTTACCGCAAATCTTGAAATCTACTCCGGGTGTTTATGCTTCTAATGAGGGAGGTGGCTTTGGTGATTCCAACATAAAGATTCGTGGTTTTAAGTCAGAATATGTGGCTATGATGATTAACGGTGTACCCATGAACGGAATGGAAAACCAGAAAGTATACATGAGTAACTGGGGTGGTTTGATTGATGTGGCCAGCAGTATTCAGGTACAACGTGGACTTGGTGCCAGCAAGGTGTCAACTCCTTCAGTAGGTGGCTCACAAAACATTATAACCAAGACTACTGATGCCAAGAAAGGCGGCTTCATCTCTTACGGCATGGGTAATGACGGCTACAGTAAAGTGATGTTCAGTGTCTCTTCCGGTCTGACAAAAGATGGTTGGGCCTTTACTTTATTGGGTGCCAGAGATAAACGCGACGGTTATATTCAAGGTACGGAATCCGAGGCCTACACTTGGTTCATGAGTATTGCAAAACGTATCAATGACAACCATCAACTTTCATTTACAGCTTTTGGAGCACCTCAGTGGCATAATCAGCGTAATATGGCAAATGGTTTGAATATCAAGGAGTATCAGCGTGTAAAACAATGGATGGGTGAGGAAAGTCCCTATCGTTACAACTCTACTTTCGGTTATCGCAATGGACAAGTGATGAACTCTTCACGTAACGAATACCATAAGCCCCAGATGTCTCTTAATCATTTGTGGCAAATCAACCATAAGTCAAGCCTCAGTACAGCAGCTTATATGTCTATCGGTACTGGTGCGGGCTATAGTGGTACGGGGGTAACGGGGTACACCAGCTCTTGGTACGGTACGGCCAGTGATGGTACGGTGAACACTCAGTTCCGTTGTCCTGATGGTACTTTTGATTATGATGCTGTGGATAAGCTTAATGCAGATAACTATACTAATCCGGTGAATGTGAGTGGAATGCCCGGTTATAAAGGTTCGCTGATGATTATGAACAAAGCCTCGAACGACCATTTCTGGACAGGATTGATTTCTACTTATACCACTAAGTTTGGTGATTACTTTGATTTCTATGGTGGTATTGACTTCCGCTATTATAAAGGTTTGCACAAGAATGTCATTACCGATCTTTTTGGAGGGCAGTATTATGTAGACTCTTATAACCGTAAGAGTGTATTGGCTGAGAATAGTGTGAATGGTGGAGTCACCTCCTGGGTAAACCAGAAGTTGGGAGTAGGAGATGTGATTCGTCGTGACTACGACGGTTTTGTGATGTACGAAGGTGGTTTTGCCCAATTGGAGTATAATAAAGATAAAGTGAGTGCATTTGTTTCAGGTGGTCTTACAAATACCAGTTATTGGCGTAAAGACCGTTTTTATTATAGTGGTGACAAACAGCTGTCTTCGAAGAAGCATTATTTGGGAGGCAATGTGAAAGCTGGTTTGAATTACAACCTTGATGATTACAATAACGTATTCTTCAATACCGGATTTATCAGCCGTGCTCCTATTTTTGATAATACCTTCATCAATTCTCAGAGTTCACATGAGCGTAATCCCGATGCTAAGAATGAGAAAGTTTACTCTTTCGAATTAGGTTATGGATATCGTAGCCAGTATTTTTCAGCCAATGTAAACGCCTATTATACTATGTGGAAAGACAAGGCTTTATATGATACCGGATCCTATGAAGACGTAAACGGGGCTTCCCAGCGTTGGACAATGAACATGACCGGTGCGCAGGCTAACCACATGGGTATAGAGCTTGACTTTATTGCCAAGCCTTTCCGCTGGATGGAAGTTAACGGTATGTTCTCTTGGGGAGACTGGCGCTGGAATGGGACAGCGAAAGGCTTCATGATGAATACTGAAGGCCAGATTATGGCGAATAGCCGTGGTGAAGTGGTGACAGATATGAGTAATGTAGATCAGTACAAGTATACCATTGAAATGGATAATGTACAGGTGGGCGGTTCTGCTCAGACTACAGCTGCTTTGGGAGTGACATTCCGCCCAATGAAAGGCTTGCGTCTTAATGCAGACTGGAACTTCTTTGCACGCAATTATGCCGATTATGACATTGATGCGAGCCAAGCCACTCAAAAAGAGGCTTACGTGGTGGAAAAACCTTGGGAGATTCCTTCATGGAGCACATTTGATGTAAGTGCAGGATATACCTTTGACTTCGGTAAGATTCGTGCTACACTGAGCGGCAATGTGAACAACTTGTTCAACCAAGAGTACATAGCCGATGCACGCGATGGAAGTAACCATGACTGGGAGACGGCCACACGTGTTATCTATGGTTGGGGACGTACTTATACTGTAAGATTGAAGTTGAATTTCTAAGCGAACATATTTATGAAAAAACATATATTATTAGGAACCGCATTGGCTTCGCTGTTTGCACTTGGGGCCTGCGATTATAACGAGGATAATTTCCCCGGATTTGATGAAAAAGAAACCATCACGGATGTCAGTACCGATACCCTCGTATTGGCTGATGCCCATTATGGCAAAATAGCTTCTATGCCGAAGAACCAAGGGATAGCTCTCGCCAAGGATCCCGAGGGGCAGACTTATCTTACGGCATTGAACCAGCTGGGTAAAACCAAGATGTTTACTGATATGGTAGCTCCTGAAGATTATCTGCCTGCATTTGTCGATTCGCTCTACGCATATCTGTCAGATGGTTCCAAGGTGCTGGTGCAGTACAATATCGGCAAGGAGCAACCTGAATATCTCTCGAAGATAAACGAAGCTCAGACTTTCGATCTTACTTCTGACAATTACGCTACAGTATGGGGGGAAAGCATGGTAGTGAAATATCTCACCCCTTCTACGTTGAAGAAGCTTCCTGCTTTGTTGAAGGAAGGTATCAAGAACCCGAAGACGGGAGATGTGTGCCAAGTGAATTACGCTTGGTCGGAGACCGAGCCCAGTACAGGCGGCGGTGCAGTGAAAATGGTATACCAGAAAGTAACTTCTATTGATGCCGAAGGAGGTAATTATGTCATTGTGGCTCCGACGAAGGACAATACTTGGATTCCTTTCGGTCAGTTCAAAGACCCGGATAAGACGTATGGTTATATGGAGGGTGAACCGGTAGAGATTGCGGATGGTTTCATCACCAGCGATGTGTCCAATCATATCATGACACTTACTCCTACGGAAAAAGGTTTCACTATGCAACGTCCGGATGGCAAGTTCATCTATCAGAGTGGTACGTTTAACAGCTTCAACATCGGTACTTCCATACCCGAGGGTGGGGATTGGAGCTTTGCTTACAACTATGACCGTAAGGCATTTGATGTAAAAAATGTGGAAAAGGACAAAATCATCAAGCTGAATTTCTATGAAAAAGGAAACTCTTATTCATACGGTTCTTATCCGAATGCTACGTTGGGCATTTATATGAATGAGTCGTTCAATGGAAACGAGGGCGGTTTCACTACTCAAAATGTGAAACTTACCGGCACGTTAACTAATGTATGGAAGGTGGATGGTAAATATGGTTGGAAGGGTAGTGCTCATGTAGGAGATAGCGATTTTGAATCGGAAGCATGGGTGGTTTCTCCTATTATAGATTTAGCAAAAGCGAAGGCTCCTCTTCTTAAGGTAGATATTGCCATTAATTTCTTGAATGGTAACAATCGTGCTGATTTTATTGAATTGCTGGCTTCGGAAGATTATGTGGATGATGTGGCTACTGCTGAATGGAAGACTCTGAATGTACCTCAATGGCCGGAAGGCAAGAATTGGAATTATGTAAATTCCGGTGATATTGACCTGAGTGCTTACGAGGGCAAGAAGATAGCCATTGCTTTCCGTTATAAGAGTACTACAGAGTGTGCGCCTACTGTAGAGTTTAAGAATATGTCACTTACAAGTACCGTATCAGGGTATTATGAGGGTGTGGATATTTATAAGGAGATTCCTGAATCAGAAGCTGAAATGCCTGCTCGTGCCGTTACCCGTGCATCAGACGTGAAGCCAAATGCTTCTGCTCTCTACCAGTATGACGGTTCGGCTTGGACTGCCTACGAAGAAAGCGCAAGTATCGGTATCCGTGTGATGCAACCTGCCGATTATGTTTCTACCGGTTCGGACTATTTGAGCGATGCTGATGCCGTATTGCCCGTTTATCTGAAGAATGCATTCCCTTACGCACAGAGCGGGGATGTCAAGGCAGTAGTTTATTTCGGAAATAAGGAGTATGATGTGATGGCCGATGAATATGGCTTCGATGGCACTGCATGGGTGAAGAAGAATACCGAAACGGAAACTGCTGAAATGGCATTCCTGAAGACTGACGGCAAATGGATGGAAGCAAAAGAGTATTATAGCAATGACTTTGCTGGTGAACTTCATAACGATGCCCAGATTGTGAATGTGAAGCTTGATGGCATGAATTATGTATGGAGTGCAGGTGCAGGTTATACCCGTATCAAGGCAAGCGGTTATTATCAGCGTAACCGCGATACGGAGGCATGGCTTGTAACCGGTGAGGTAGATCTTACCGAAGCTATTGCCCCACAGATGGTATTCACTGCTTCGGCAGACTATTTGTATGGAGGCAAAATTGAGAACGCAGTGTCTGTACATGTGTCCGAAAATTATATCCCTGCGGCTTCTACTGCTACTGATGAAGAGAAGATTGCAGCATTGCAGGGAGCGGCTTGGAGTGATCCGTTGTCGTTCGAGTGGCCTACAAGCTCTAAAGAGATCGAAATGCGTACTTCCATGGCCGACTATGTGGGCAAGAAAGTATATGTGGCATTCCGTTATGCAAGTAATACTGATCCTGGATTTGCTCCTACATTCTACATGAGTAACTTTGTGGTGAAGGAATAATTCCTGAGGTTGTGCAATAGACAATGTGGTAATGGACTTTACTGTCCATTACCACATTTGCATTCTTAGTATCGTAAAATCAAATTTAGAAACATAGATGAAAAAACTGTCTTACTTATTTCTTTTGCTGGTCGGAATTTGGCTGGCTGGATGTGATGATTCTTCAGAGGCTTCGCTCATTCCCGAGATAATACCTACCGAGCAGGGTTCGGATACTTACGTGATGAAGGGCTATGAGTCGAGCGACAATGGTTTCAACGTGTATAAGCCCAAGGCTATCGGCACCCCTTTCTATATCCAGTCCAAAGCTTTTACCGGGCGTAATTACGCATTTGCTCCTGTTAATAGTGAGTCGCTGGAAGGGCTTACTGTTGTTCCGTCTGCCGATGCTTTCAGCGAAAGCGTTGAGGTGAAACCCTCTACGTGCTATTGGGTGCGTTTCAACCGCTACAATCATTATCAGATGGGCAAGCTCCGCGTGGCCTATATTCACGGTAATGAAGTGGGCATAGAGTATGTGGCTTCTGAGGATATAGATGTGAAAAATGCCAATATTGCTGATAACAATAAAGCAGACAATCTTGAAATCCCAGCTCTCAATGCAACCAATCAATATATTGAATACTATGCAGGCGTGTCTGATGAGGAAGGTGCCGGGCAGGTACTCAATTTCTCTTTGGAATACATCGCTTCCAAGAAGCATTCGGCTTGGGTGGCATTCAGTTTCGACCCGATTACTGCGCAAGACAACGTGAAGCGTGCCAACGAGTGGAATCAAGACGACCCCAATATTGACAACAGCGTGGAGGTGACTGAATCCATGCATAAGAGCGATGGGTACGACAAGGGGCATCTTTGTGCCAGCGAAGACCGTGTGTACAGTAAAAGTGCCAATAAGCAGACCTTCTACTACAGTAATATCTCGCCACAGATAGGGAGTTTCAATCAAAAGTATTGGGCGGCTCTTGAGAAGCAGGTGCAGACTTGGGGACGTTCCACCATCAATGGCACATACGACAAACTTTATGTCGTGAAAGGTGGTACTACTGACCGTTTGCTTACCAATTTCACAGGTGTGAAGAAAGCCAATGACGGGCTTTATCCCACCACCAATGCCGACGGGCTGACACTTGGCGGACTCATTTGCCCCAGCTATTATTACATGGCTCTGTTGAGCGAGAAGGCAGGGGTTTATCATACTATCGCTTTTTTAGTCCCTCATTCTGAATTATTGCCAGAAAAACCTGGAAAAGATGAATTTATGGTTTATGCCGTTTCTATTAAAAATTTGGAGTACGAAACCGGTATCGACTTCTTCTGTAACCTGCCTAATGAGATAGAGAAGACTGTAGAAGCTACTTATAGTGCTGACGATTGGGCTTGGTAAAAGCTTCAGAAACTATAAGGAGAGTCTCCCCTTTTAGTATGACGGGCATGTCATGATTTAGGTAGCTTTCTTAAAAGCTGTTTTTGTTTTGATGGAAACTGACTTCTTATCCGTATCTTTGCATATTGATTAAAAAAGAGATATTCATGGAACTTTCGGATATACTTCATAATTTGAAGATACAAGAACTTACGCCGATGCAGGAGGCTGCTAAGGAAGCCTATCAATCAGCTAAAGATTTAGTACTTCTTTCGCCCACCGGTTCGGGTAAGACACTGGCTTTTCTCCTTCCGCTGGTACAGACCTTGAAAGCGGATATACAAGGTGTGCAGGCTCTTGTACTAGTACCTTCACGCGAATTGGCTTTGCAGATAGAAACTGTGTTCAAGTCCATGGGAACTCCCTTCAAGGCTATGAGCTGCTATGGCGGGCGTCCTGCCATGGAAGAACACCGGACAATGAAAGGCATTCATCCCACCGTCATTATCGGTACTCCGGGACGTATGAGCGACCATTTGAGGAAAGAGAATTTCAATGCCGCCACTGTCGTCACTCTGGTGATAGATGAATTCGACAAGTGTCTTGAGTTCGGTTTCCATGACGAGATGGCAGAGGTTATCGGGCAGCTTCCCTCACTGAAAAAGCGTGTGCTTCTCTCGGCCACCGATGCAGAGGAAATACCGCAATTTGCCGGAGTAGGAGGTGATTCCCCGTCTTCCGGCTCCCGGCTCATGAAGCTTGATTTTCTTGCTCCGGAAGCCCTTGCTCCGCGTCTGCGGCTGCATAAGGTCGTTTCTCCGGAGAAGGACAAACTGGAAACCCTCTATAACCTGCTTTGTACCCTCGGCTATCATTCCACTTTGGTATTCTGCAATTATCGTGAAAGCGTGGAGCGTGTTGCCGGGTACCTGCAAGCCAGGAAGTTCCCTTGCGACATGTTCCATGGCGGTATGGAGCAGCCCGACCGCGAACGTGCGCTTTACAAGTTCCGCAATGGCAGTTGCGCCGTACTGATATCTACAGACCTTGCCGCCCGCGGACTGGATATTCCGGGTATTGAGAATGTGGTGCATTACCATCCTCCCGTAAACGAGGAAGCCTATACACACCGTAATGGACGTACTGCCCGCTGGGAGGCATCGGGAAATGCATATCTTGTTCTGCATGTCGAGGAGCGGGTACCCGAGTACATTTCTGAAGACATCGAAACGTACGAGTTTCCGGAGACGCTTCCCAAACCGGCCAAGCCCCGATGGGCTACCTTATATATAGGTAAAGGGAAAAAGGATAAGTTGAACAAGATAGATATTGTCGGCTTCTTGTATAAAAAAGGAGGAATGGCGCGTGAAGATGTCGGGCAGGTGGATGTAAAGGAACACTATGCCTTTGTAGCCGTGCGCCGCAGTAAAATGAAACAATTGTTGACGCTGGTACGCGGTGAAAAAATCAAGGGAATGAAAACTGTTATCGAGGAAGCAAAGTGATTTATCTTATAAATATTCATTTTATTTGCGCTTATTCTTTTGAATATGAAGTAATGAAACCGCCTTGCTTTTAGTTTCTCTAAAAGTATTATCCTTGATAAGTAAAGATAACAAAATGGTGCATATATCTTGTATAAACCATTAAAAAGTAAGCTAAATGCGGCTTAAAAATAGAATTTCATCAGGAAAGGTTTGTTTTGAAGAAATATTTCCGTAATTTCGCAAAGTCGAAAGACATTAATGAACGAAATTGTATAACCAAAACAAACTTCAAATGAAAAAGCATAATTTCAATGCAGGACCTTCTATCCTTCCTCGTGAGGTGATTGAGAATACGGCACAGGCTATTCTTGATTTCAATGGCTCAGGCCTCTCACTGATGGAAATCAGCCACCGTGCCAAAGACTTCCAACCCGTTGTGGACGAAGCTGTGGCATTATTCAAAGAATTGCTCAATATCCCCGAAGGATATTCGGTACTGTTCTTGGGCGGTGGTGCCAGTTTGGAATTCTGCATGGTACCCTTCAACTTCCTTGAAAAGAAAGCTGCTTACCTGAATACGGGTGTATGGGCCAAAAAAGCCATGAAAGAAGCTAAGGCATTCGGTGAAGTAGTTGAAGTCGCTTCTTCCGCTGAATCTACTTATACTTATATTCCGAAGGACTATACAGTGCCTGCTGATGCAGACTATTTCCACATCACTACCAACAATACAATCTACGGTACGGAACTGAAAGAGGATTTGGACGTAAACGTTCCGATGGTGGCCGATATGTCTTCTGATATTTTCTCCCGTCCTATCGACGTGTCCAAATATATCTGTATCTATGGTGGTGCGCAGAAGAATCTGGCTCCTTCCGGTGTTACATTCGTCATCGTGAAGAATGACGCGCTGGGTAAGGTATCTCGCTATATTCCGACCATGTTGAACTATCAGACGCATGTGGATAGCGGTTCCATGTTCAATACTCCTCCCGTTGTCCCTATCTATGCAGCCCTGCAGACATTGCGTTGGATTAAGGCAGAGGGCGGCGTGAAGGAAATGGAACGCCGTGCCATCGAAAAGGCCGATATGCTGTATGCTGAAATTGACCGTAACAAAATGTTTGTGGGTACGGCTGCCAAAGAAGACCGTTCGCGCATGAACATCTGCTTTGTGATGGCTCCCGAATACAAGGAATTGGAAGCTGACTTCTTGAAGTTCGCTACCGAAAGAGGTATGGTAGGTATCAAGGGACACCGTTCTGTAGGTGGATTC
Organism: Bacteroides sp. AF20-13LB; assembly: GCF_003603065.1. Taxonomy (NCBI): domain Bacteria; kingdom Pseudomonadati; phylum Bacteroidota; class Bacteroidia; order Bacteroidales; family Bacteroidaceae; genus Bacteroides; species Bacteroides sp. AF20-13LB. The sequence goes on along the minus strand of NZ_QTMH01000007.1, from coordinate 42,683 downwards.
CGTGCATCCTGCTACAATGCCATGCCGAAGGAAAGTGTGCAGGCTCTGATTGACTGCATGCAGGAATTTGAGAAACTTCATTAATAATATTGTTTTTCACCACAGATTACGCAGATTTGCACAGATTGTTTTTATGATTAAACTCTGTGATAATCTGTGTCATCTGTGGTGAGTCTTTTTAATATCATGAAATTATGAAAGTATTAGTTGCAACAGACAAACCGTTTGCCAAAGTGGCAGTAGACGGTATCCGTAAAGAAATAGAAGCAGCAGGTTACGAACTCGTGCTGCTGGAAAAATATGGTGAAAAAGCCAAGCTGCTGGAGGCTGTGAAAGATGCCAACGCTATCATTATCCGCAGTGACATCATTGATGCTGAAGTGCTGGATGCCGCCAAGGAACTGAAGATTGTGGTGCGTGCCGGTGCTGGTTATGACAATGTGGACTTGGAAGCAGCTACTGCCCACAATGTATGTGTAATGAATACTCCGGGGCAGAACTCCAATGCTGTGGCCGAGTTGGCTTTCGGCTTGATGGTGATGGCTGTCCGTAATATGTATAACGGTACTTCCGGTACGGAACTGATGGGTAAGAAGCTGGGTATCCATGCTTATGGTAACGTAGGCCGCAACGTAGCCCGTATTGCCAAAGGCTTCGGTATGGAGATTTATGCGTTCGACGCTTTCTGCCCGAAAGAAGTAATCGAGAAGGATGGAGTGAAGGCTGTGGGTTCTGCTGAAGAGCTTTACTCTACTTGCGACGTCGTTTCCCTGCATATTCCTGCAACTGCCGAAACGAAGAATTCCATCAATTATGCATTGGTGAACAAGATGCCGAAAGGCGGACTGCTGGTGAACACAGCCCGTAAGGAAGTCATCAATGAAGCCGAGTTGATTCAGCTGATGGAAGAGCGTACCGACTTGAAATACATGACCGACATTATGCCTGCTGCCAATGAAACATTTGCAGCCAAGTTTGCCGGACGTTATTTCTCTACACCGAAAAAGATGGGGGCCCAGACTGCCGAAGCCAATATCAACGCAGGTATTGCCGCTGCCAAGCAGATTGTAGGCTTCCTGAAAGACGGTTGCGAGAAGTTCCGCGTAAACAAGTAATATTTTTAGTAGGCGCGGATTACGCGGATTTCACGGAGTTTTTATTTTCCGTACAGTTCCGTGTAATCTGCGCCTAAGTATTCCATTAAAACATCTAATTACCATGGCAATCATTAAACCTTTCAAAGGAGTCCGTCCTCCCCAAGACTTAGTAGAACAAGTAGCTTCCCGCCCGTATGATGTACTCAATTCAGAGGAAGCCCGCATAGAAGCGGAAGGTAATGAAAAATCCCTATATCATATTATCAAGCCGGAAATAGATTTTCCCGTCGGTACGGATGAGCATGACGAACGTGTTTATCAGAAAGCTGCAGAGAACTTTCGTATGTTCCAAGAGAAAGGCTGGCTGGTGCAGGATGATAAAGAAAACTATTACGTCTATGCCCAGACCATGAACGGCAAGACACAGTACGGTCTTGTTGTCGGTGCCTATGTTCCCGATTATATGAACGGCGTTATCAAGAAGCACGAGTTGACTCGTCGTGATAAAGAGGAGGACCGTATGAAGCATGTCCGCGTGAACAATGCCAACATTGAGCCCGTATTCTTTGCCTATCCCGATAACGCTGCACTGGATGCCGTCATTTCCCGTTATACAGCGGGGAAACCGGTATACGACTTTATCGCTCCGGGTGATGGTTTCGGTCATACCTTCTGGATTATAGACAAGCAGGAGGACATTGATGCCATTACCCAAGAGTTTGCCCAAATGCCCGCCCTCTACATTGCCGATGGGCATCATCGCAGCGCCGCTGCCGCTTTGGTGGGTGCAGAGAAAGCCAAGCAAAACCCCAATCACCGTGGTGACGAAGAGTACAATTACTTCATGGCCGTGTGCTTCCCTGCCAACCAGTTGACTATTATTGACTATAACCGGGTGGTGAAGGACTTGAACGGCATGACTCCCGAAGAGTTCCTGGCCGCTGTGGGCAAGAATTTCATCGTGGAGGAGAAAGGTGAGGACATCTATAAGCCGTCCGGACTGCATAACTTCTCCCTCTATCTGGACGGAAAGTGGTACAGCCTTACTGCCAAACCGGGTACTTATAATGATAACGACCCCATTGGTGTACTGGATGTAACCATCTCCTCCAATCTGATACTGGATGAAGTGCTTGGCATCAAAGACCTCCGTTCCGACAAGCGTATCGACTTTGTAGGTGGCATCCGTGGTTTGGAAGAGTTGAAGAAGCGGGTGGACAGCGGTGAGATGAAAGTGGCATTGGCCCTCTATCCCGTTTCCATGAAGCAGCTGATGGACATCGCCGATACGGGCAACATCATGCCTCCCAAGACAACTTGGTTTGAGCCGAAGTTGCGTTCGGGGTTGGTGATTCATAAACTGGACTAAATGAATTGATATAAACTGAAACGGGGATGTCTTCCACTAAAAGACATCCCCGTTTTTTTCGGATTAAAACAGAATAATAAGGTTATTATGTAGAAAATGCCGACCTTTGCCGAAAAATTGAGAGTATACAATGAAGGTATTGATTCTTAACGGTAGTCCCCGTCGTCATGGCAACATGTCGAAAATGTTGGAGCTGATGAAGCAGGAACTTGAAGGCTGCGGAGTTGGAACAGTTTATATAGACGTTCCACAGTTGCAGGTACATCCCTGCATCGGTTGCATGAAGTGTCGCAGTTCATTGAAGTGTTGTCTGCCCGAGGATGGGGCACAGAGAGTGTTGCAGTCTATGAAAGAAGCCGATGCAGTGATAATCGGTGCCCCTTGCTATTGGGGAAACATGCCGGGAGAAGTGAAAGTGCTTTTCGACCGTATGGTTTACGGTATGATGGGGGAGAACTCCTGGGGAATGCCCCTTCCGCTTCATAAGGGCAAGAAAGCGATTGTGGTAAGCACTTGTACTACCCCTTATCCTTTCAATATTCTCTATAATCAGACGCACGGTGTGGTGAAAGCTTTCAGGGAGATTCTGAAATGGAGTGGTTTCAAGATTGTGAAAACCATTGAGAGGGGAGGTACTAAGAAGCATCCTGAGCTGACGGAAAAGGATATGCGGAACTGCAAGAAAGCAGTGCACAAATTATTGTAAAGTATTGAAAAAGTCAATATGAGTAGAAAAGAAGAATATAAATTGCAGAACGAACAGTTTCTGGAGCAGTTGCGTACGGCAGAAGGAATCAAGGAATTGCCTTGCGGCATACTTTATCGGGTATTGGAGGAAGGCAGAGACGGTCCGACACCACGTCTCAACAGTGTAGTATCTGTGCATTATAAAGGCACGCTTATTAATGGGCGTGAGTTCGATAATTCGTGGAAACGGAATTGTCCGGAGGCTTTTCGTCTGAATGAAGTGATTGAGGGCTGGCAGATTGCCTTGCTACGAATGCATCCCGGAAGTCGTTGGATTGTATATATCCCTTACACCATGGGATACGGTACACGTACCAGTGGACCCATTCCGGCGTATTCCACACTGATATTTGAAGTGGAATTACTAAATATCTCGTGACACTGCTGAACAATTTGCTTTTTTATCTTGTTCTCATATAAGAATTTAGAAAAACTCAATAGGTATGAATATAGATAAGAAAGCAGGGCATATTGACCCGAAAGTAGCATTGTCCCAGGCAGAACATGAAAAGGGAACAGTACCCGGACAACAGATTGGCCTTTACGGTAATGCAGACAAGAGAGATGTTCGTCAGGTCGTAAAGATTCTGAATCCTGACAAAAACAGTATGGAGAGCAGAGGTTAACCCTCTGCTTTTTTTATTACATGCCTCTTTCTTCGTCGAGTCCAGATGGTTTGTTGGAGGGTTTTGTATCTTTGTACCCGGAAATGAAACTCTTAAAAACAAAAGCAGGATGCTACGGAAAGGAGACCTCACTCAAGGAGGCATAACCGGTACTTTATTGCATTTTACCCTACCCATGCTGGTAGGGTCTTTTTTGCAGCAATGCTACAACATTGCAGATACGCTCATTGTAGGCCAATGCATTGGTGCAGGGGCGTTGGCGGCGGTCGGTTCGGCATACACACTGATGGTTTTCCTTATATCCGTTTTGCTGGGACTGGCGATGGGCAGTGGCACTGTGTTCTCTTTACATTATGGTGCCGGAAACCATGTAGCACTGCGTCGTAGCATATTCAGTTCGTTTGCACTAATAGGTATCGTGACACTGATACTGAATGTAGTCGTTTTTATCTGGCTCGATCCTATTCTCCGGCTGTTGCAGGTTCCGCAAGACATATACGGCATGATGCGCAGCTACTTGTGGATAATCTTCTGCGGTATAGTTTTCACCTTTATCTATAACTTCTACGCATCTCTGCTGCGTGCAGTAGGGGATTCTGTCACTCCGCTTTGGTTTCTGGCAGTTTCTGTCGTTCTGAATATAGCGCTCGACTTGTTTTTTATCCTACAACTGGATTGGGGGATTCAGGGTGCGGCTGCGGCCACTGTCCTCGCTCAAGGAGTAGCTGCTCTGGGCATCATCATTTATACTTACAGAAGGCGTCCGGAACTGCGATGGCATCATGAAGACATGTGTTTTGACCGTACTTGCTTGAAGGAAATAGCTTCCTTCTCTACACTGACTTGCGTCCAACAGTCGGTGATGAATCTGGGAATCCTGATGGTACAGGGGCTTGTCAACAGCTTTGGAACAGCGGTAATGGCAGCTTTTGCGGCAGCTGTGAAGATTGACTCTTTCGCCTATATGCCCGTGCAGGAATTTGGGAATGCCTTTTCCACCTTTATTGCACAGAACTTCGGGGCCGGACGTTACGACCGTATCCACCGGGGTGTTCGCAGTGCATTTGTCACGGCTGTTGTTTTTTCGCTCCTTGTGTCCGTATTGGTTTTCATCTTTGCCAAACCGTTGATGCTTATCTTTGTCCGTCCGGACGAAACGGAGATTATTGCGGTGGGAGTGGCGTACCTACGCATCGAAGGTGCTTTCTACTGTGGCATCGGCATCTTGTTTTTGCTGTACGGATACTATCGGGCCATCCGTATGCCGGGCATGTCTGTTGTGCTGACCGTGCTGTCGCTGGGCACCCGTGTAGTTCTTTCTTACTGGCTTGCTTCGATACCTGAGATTGGGGTGACGGGCATCTGGTGGTCCATCCCCATCGGCTGGCTGATTGCCGATGTAGTCGGTATCTGGTGCTATCGGTATGTTAAAGGAGTTAGAGGGAGTTAAAAGAAAATCCGGCAAATTTGCTCCACTGTCCTTCGGATATTTTCTTGAGCAAATTCAGGCTGCATGGCCTGCTCCAAAGAGACGGGAGAGGGGGTAATGGAGAATACGCCCCGGAATCCGGCTGCATTCAGTATCCCGGCATCCTCTATCGCTCCTGCCAGCAGGATGACGGGAATATGTTGCCTTCTTGCTTCCTGCAAGATGCCCGAAGGTACTTTCCCCATAAGAGTCTGCCGGTCCGATTTCCCTTCTCCGGTGATGAGGAGGTCGGCATCCTTAATCTTTTCTGCAAAGTCCAGAGTTTCCAAAAGAAGCTCTATGCCGGGTTTCAACTGTGCATCCAGAAATGCGTAGAGACCGCCCCCCATACCGCCTGCCGCACCGGCACCGGGATGCAAGGATACGTCTTTGCCGGTAGTGCGGAATATGACGTCCGAAAGATGCTGCATAGCAACATCCAGTTCCTTCACCATATCCGCGTCTGCTCCTTTTTGGGGAGCGAATACGTGGGCTGCTCCATTGGGACCGAAGAAAGGATTGCGTACATCACACGCCGCCGTGAAACATGCCTTTTTCAGTGTGGGATGGGCAGAAGAGCTGTCTATGGAGCTGATTTCCGATAGAAGGGCACCGCATAGGGCGATGCCTTTTTCCATGCTTCCCACTTCGTGTCCTTCTTTATCGAAGAAACGGAATCCCAATGCTTGCAGCATTCCCAGACCGGCATCGTTCGTGGCGCTCCCTCCAAGTCCGATGACGAAACGGAGGCATCCCCGTTCCAAGGCATCGCGTATCAGTTCGCCCGTTCCGAAGGTGGTGGTTTTCATCGGATTCCTTTTGTCGGCAGGAACCAGTGGCAGGCCGCTGATGGCAGCCATTTCTACGAATGCGGTATTGCCGTCTCCGGAGATGCCGTAACTGGCATCGCACGGTTGCATCAACGGGTCGTGGGCACGGACGGTGATACGTTTTCCGTTACTGGCTGCAAGCAGGACGTCGAGCATGCCTTCTCCACCGTCGGCCACGGGGAGCACGATGGTCCGGCATTCGGGACATGCGGCATGTACCCCTTGGGCGGCAGCTTCTCCGGCTTCTGCCGAGGTGAGACATCCTTTGAAGGAATCGATGGCAATCACTATCTTTTTCATGAATTTGCTTTAATCTTTTTGGTGTGGTTTATTGATTTTTTTGATAAATCTGGCTGGATTCCCGGCTACCACAGTCATAGGAGGAACGTCTTTGGTCACTACACTGCCCGCTCCGATAATTGCGCCGTAGCCAATACGTACTCCGGGGAGGACGGTCGAATTGATTCCTATCCATACCTTATCCTCAATGGTAATCGGACGGCCATAGGTAGCGCTGCGATTCTCCGGATCGGGGTCGTGGTTGATTGTAATCAGATTGACTTTCGGTCCGATAAATACCTCATCGCCAATCGTTATGCCGCCGCGACCGAAGAAAGTGCAGCATTGCTGGATGAAGCACCCTTTTCCGATGGTGATAGGCTTACCGTAGTCGATGTAGAGTGGCGGCAGCACCGTTGTACTTTCTTCAAGCGGTTTACCGAGAATCTTGCCCATATATCCGTGTACCTCTTCGGGGGTGCGGTAACCCGTATTCATTTCTGTGGCAACCTTGATGGTAGCGAAAATGTCCTCAATTAATGCATTGTAGCCCGGCTCGTTGGGTGAAACCATCTCTCCCGATAAATCTTTTTCAAAAATACTTTTCATAATCGTTTGATTTAAATTGTTATACACTCTAATCATTTTTCGGGTACAAATGTAAGGAGGCTATGCTACAATGGCTTTGTTGTACGGTTCAATATGCTTTGCCGTGCAGTCCACGGATAGAAAAAGTTCCGCAATCTATGTGAGACTCACTTCCTGCTGTATGTCTTCTGTCGGAGGAATACCGTAGGTGGCTTTATAAGCTTTCGAGAAATGGGAGAGGTTCTTGAAACCTACTTCAAAACAGATTTCCGATACTTTGCGCCCTCCTTTCCGTATCAGCTCACGGGCGGCTTCGAGACGGCGCTGTATCAGCCATTCCCGTGGGGAGAGTGTGCTGCATTTTTTGAAATCGCGTTTAAACGTGGATAGGCTGCGGCCGGTATAATTGGCCATTTCTTCCATGGATATGTCGTTCATGTAATTGTGTTCCAGAAAGTCCAATATGTCTATTTTCCACGGGTCTGCAAAATCAAAAACGGAAGCATACAGGTTTTTACTCGTATTGAGCAACACGTATATCCCCTCCATCCTTTTCAGTTGCAGCAACTCCTCAGTCGGGTGGATGCTCGAATCGAAATAGGGTGTCATGGATTCGAACAGACTTACAATGTCGGGGCGGTTGGAAGGTAGCTTGTACAAGCTTATTTTATCTCGTTTGGCATCTTTAGGCAGGATGTCCCGGTTCAGCCTGCTGTAAAAGTCACGCAGGAATTTGGGAGTGAACATCAGGAAAATGGCTTTGAACTGCTCTCCATTCCAGGCTTGTTTGGTCATTTGCACACTAAAGTCCTTACGGATAAAGGCACAGTCTCCTTTATGCAGCCGAGTGATTTTGCCTCTTTCATCGATAACCATTTCACCGGAGTACATATATACCAGCACGTGCGAATGATTCCGGTGCGTGCAGCTTCTCCCTCCCTCGAAATACATTGCCAGGAAGAGGTCCGAATAGTGCAATGTCTTGATTCCGTCTGTCATTTTTTCTGTTTGATTATAAATCTGATTCTTCGTACAAAGATAACTCTTTTCGGCAGAAATCAGCTTGCTTATTTCTGCTGCTTTTGATTTTGCATTATCTTTAGATAAGATAAGCTGCACTTCAACATAACTTTTTTCATGCAAGCATGAAAGTTCTCTCTTCAGTTTGCATTATCTTTGCAGCATGAGCGAAGATACGTATAAAACCATCGTTGCCCCTTCCGAGGGCATTTACACTGAAAAGCGCAGCAAGTTCATTGCTATTGCCCTGCCGGTGCGTACAGTAGAGGAGGTGAAGGCGCATCTGGAAACTTACCAGAAGAAATATTACGACGCCCGCCACGTGTGCTACGCCTACATGCTGGGCCATGAGCGGAAGGACTTCCGTGCCAACGACAACGGCGAGCCATCGGGTACGGCAGGCAAGCCGATTCTGGGACAAATCAATTCCAACGAATTGACGGATATATTGATTATCGTAGTGCGTTATTTCGGAGGCATCAAATTGGGTACGAGCGGACTGATTGTAGCCTATAAAGCCGCCGCCGCCGAAGCCATTGCTGCCGCCACCGTTATTGAAAAGACCGTGGATGAGACGGTTACCTTCCTTTTCGAATATCCTTTCATGAACGATGTGATGCGAGTAGTGAAGGAGGAGGAGCCGGAAATCCTGGAACAGTCGTATGATATGGACTGCCGCATGACGCTCCGTATCCGCCAGTCCATGATGCCGAAGTTGCGGGCACGGTTGGAGAAAGTAGAAACATTGAGGTTTGAATAATACAACAAATGGGATAAGAGCCCCTTTCAATAGGGAAGTTGTTCGTTTCCTTTAACGGAACAAGTTGTTTTGTCCTTCGGAACAGACTGTTTTCTTTGCGGAAACGGCATCACTCCTTATGAAAGGCTGACTCCCTCCTTTAAACAAAAGAAAGTTTATGGCATTTAGTGCAACAAAAAGAGAACTGGGCGAGCTCTACACCTTCTTTCGCCTGCTGGCGGATGGAGCCGTGTCACTGGGTACACCGAAAGCTGAAAAAGACGAAACCCTGCGCTGGCCCGTTGCCTTGATACAGAGGGAAGAGCATGACGGTACGCGCCGTTACTATATCGAAGCGCAGGAAGTGCGCGTTGTCAGCGGAACTGCCGGGAAGGACGGTTCGTTTGTTCCGGGCGAGAAGGAGGAACTGCGTTTCCCCCGCGAAGACTTTGGTGATGCGGCAGAGTTGGTTCTGCATCTGCTGAAGAACGTTTCGGGCGAGGAAGTGGAAGTGTCCGAAGGTTTGGAAGCCTTTTTGGATGCTGTCAACATCTTCGACCTGGAAGCAAAGACGGAGGACCGTACCGACTTCTCCGTTGCCTTCTGGCATCCCGAAGCACCTCTAACGGGCTTCAATGTCCGTTGTCGTCTTACCCCGATGAATCCGTTGCTGGACGGAGGGCGCACGGCGAATCTGAAGCTGGAGCAAAGCGGTGTCAAGTTTGCCGTGCCCACGGTGAACAAGGTGAATGCCCTGCCGGAATCTCCTACGGAAGTGGCAGAACGCATGATGATGATTGAGCGACTGGGCGGCGTGCTGAAGTATGCCGACGTTGCCGACCGCGTGTTCCGCTGCAACTTGCTGATGATAGACCTCCACTTCCCCCGCATGCTTGCCGAGATGGTACGCTTGATGCACTTGGACGGCATCACCCGCATCAGCGAATTGACGGAGCGCATCAAGGAGATGAATCCGTTGAAGATAAAGGACGAGTTGATAAACAAGCACCGCTTCTACGAGTTCAAGATGAAGCAGTTCCTGCTGGCACTTGCCCTCGGCATGCGCCCTGCCAAAATTTATAACGGTACGGACTCTGCCGTCGAAGGCATCTTCCTGACGGACGGCAGCGGGCAGGTACTTTGCTACCACAAATCCCGTCCGCAGGTCTTTGCAGACTTCCTCTATCAGAATACGCGTTTGGAGAAAGGTGCCGTAGAGAAAGATAAATACGGCTTCTTGGAGCGCGAGAACGGCGTCTGGTACTTCAAGCTGAATGTAAAGATTGGGCTGGTGAAACGGTGAAACAGCCCCACTGAACACGTACTGATGTGCATTATCAACTATCAATTCTCAAATAAATAAATAAATGAACGAGACATTACAAACCATCAAGGCACGCCGCAGCGTCCGTGCCTATACGGAACAGCAAGTTTCCGCAGAAGATTTGAACCTTATCCTTGAGGCGGCTACCTATGCTCCCAGTGGTATGCATTTGGAGACGTGGCACTTTACCGCCATCCAGAATAAGGAGGTGCTGGAAGAGCTGAACGATAAAATCAAAGGTGCCTTTGCCAAGAGTGACGACCTCCATACACGGGAGCGTGGACACAGCCAGACTTATTGTTGCTACTATCATGCCCCCACGTTGGTCATTGTCTCCAATGAGCCGGACAAGTGGTGGGCCGGTATGGATTGTGCCTGCGCCTTGGAGAACATTTTTCTTGCAGCCAAGTCCCTCGGCATCGGTTCCTGCTGGATTAACCAGTTGGGGCAGACCTGCGACGACCCCGATGTCCGGGCTTTCTTGACAAAGCTGGGTGTACCCGAGAGCCATAAGGTATATGGCTGCGCAGCCCTGGGATATGCTCCCGCCGATGCTCCGGTGAAGGAGAAAAAGGTGAAGGAAGGTACGGTGACCATCATCCGCTAAACAGAGATACCCGCAGGAGAGGTGGCGGTCAGGTAATTAATCATACATGAAGCAAAATAACGTATAATTCCGCCACTCTCCGTTGGGCTTCCTCTTCACAGAGGAAATGGGTTATCGCTGCATATTGATGATGCCGCTGTCCGTATCACTGTTGTTCAGCCCCTTGTTGCCTGCCTTGTGCTTGCGTCCGAACTCGAATGTATAACCCACGCGCAGCACGACCATCTGTCCCGTCTCCCTGACGAATGTCTCGGAACGGAAAGGAGCCACTTTGCTGATTCTTTCTTTTCCCACTTTATAGTTATTGGTGAAGGGAAACATAATACCGATTCCCGCCTGAAGGTTCTGCCGGGTGTACATTGCCATGAATGCCGTCTGGTTTTCGTTCTTTTTAATGGTTTCGCCGAAGAAATTGTTCTGCACTTTCCGGAACTGCCCGAGCAGCGAGAAGTCTTTATATTGCACTTGCGCCATCACGCTGTAATAGAATTCATCGTACATATGGCTATAGTTCAGGCCTTCCGACCAACTGCGCGTATATCCTCCCGAAGCATAAAGCGTCAGGAAATCCTTCAGCCCGAACAGCGTAGCGCCGTTAATGCCGACCATCAGTTCCGCATTCAGGCTTTGGAACGACCGCTGGTTTTCATCTTTCAGTATCAGTTTGCCGTCCTCCACGAAGATGCTTTCCATGATGGGATTGTCATAATACTGGTGGCGCACGCTCAGATTGGCATTGAACTGCTTCTTCGAATAGCTGTAAGACAAGGAGTTCGTGAACTGTTGATACGTTTTCAGCAACGGGTTTCCGCGGACTATCTGTATCGTGTCCATCGCTTGCTCCACATCAGTCAGCGAGCCGAGCGACGGTATGGCAGGACTGATGTTGAACCGGTAGCGCAGGAATCCCGCCTTCTTCAGATTATAGCTCAACCGCACGGTGGGCGTGAAGGTATAGTAAGCATGGTCTTCCTCACTTTCCTTGAACCAGGCACGTGTCATTCCTACACTGCCCGCATAGCTGAAGTCCTTTACCTTGCCCTGCACCTCGAAGAAAGCGGATGTCTGCGACTGGTCCATCTTCGAAGTGGTAGGGTTGGAACCTTTATACTCATTCTCTGTCCGCATCTGATAGTGGCGGGCACCGCCGCTCAGCTTCACCTCCTTGAAGTTCTTTTCATAGATGGCTTCGCCAATGACGGAGCGCTTGTCACCGTCCACCAATGTCTGGATGTCCGCCAGCGGTGCGTTCTCGTCTTTGTACTCCTTGTATTTCCGGTTGTTCTTGGTATGGATGAGCGTTCCCGTTACATTCACCTGGATGCTCTGCTGATGGGGCAGGGTATGCTGGAAGTAAAGGTCGAGCGCCGGAGAGTAGCTGGATGTATGGTTGTTGACGTATGAATAGATGGACTCCGTGCTGCCCACTGCCCACATCTTGTTCAGCTCATTCTGGTAGGGGGCATTGCTGAGGTTGTTACGGAAAATGGCATTGAATACATATTTGTCCGCTTTCGTCAGATTGTACGTCAGATTCAGGTTGTTGATGAAGCTCAGGGAGGGAGACTCGTCTTCGATGCCTTCCTTGATGCGGTCGATGGTACGGTCGCCCAGATAGAAGGTTTCATGGGATTCGAGGCGGCTGTGATACTTGCCGTTCTTGTTGAAGTAGTCGATGCCCCATTCGGAGTTCTTGTAATTGAACTTCGCGCTCAGGAAATTCTCTCCCCATAGGGTGTGGGGCGAATCGGAGAGTTGGAAGTTCACAACACCGCCCGTTTCGCGGCGGCGCAGGATAATGTTGACTACGGCGCCCAGTTCATCGTCTCCGTACTGCTTGCCGGGGTCTTCGATGAACTCCACACGCAGTACGTCTTTGGCTCTGACGGCCGCTATCTCCTTGTCTGTCACTTTAATGCCGTTGATACGGGTTTGTACGGCCCCACCACCGCTGACGCTCATGCTGTTGCTCAGATTGTCCACTTGCAGACGGGCAATGCCGAGATTGTTCAGCAGGTCATAGGCACCGAACGAGCGTTTCAGCTGGCTTTCGGAAGGCAGGATGATTTGCCGGTCTACCCGCTGCAGCACATTGCTGGCGGATACCGTCACTTCACCGAGGCTTACGGCATCTTCCTGCAACTGTACATCGCCCAGGTCGAGGCTTTTATTCAGTTTCAGCAGTATGTTTTCACTTTGGAGGCCGATGAAGGAGATGGAAAGGCGGTAATCGCCTGCCTTGATTTTAGGGAGGGCGAACTTGCCTTGTGCATTCGAGGTTACTCCGGTCACCAAAGTAGAGTCTATGGTCCATAATGACACATTGGCGGCTATAACTGCCTCTTGCGAGGCGTCCGTGACGCGTCCTTTGATGGAGAGGCTCTGTGCCTGCGTACTGAGTACGGAGAGGGCAAGCAATAGTAAAAAAAGTTGGGTTTTCATAATCGTTTGTATTAGTCTGTTACTGTTGGATAGGGATGCAAAAGTCACTCTTCCCGTTAAGGGAAGATGCTGAAGCTTGTATATCAGTTGTTTATACTTTCCTCGTCTGTCCGATGAAAGTTAGGAATGCATGAAGGAATAAATCTCGTACATCAGTGTCGAAACTTTGACAATCGTAAGTCCGAAGAGGAGTCCGAAGGTAATCCATAATGCAGTCTTTGCGTATCTCTTCATGAACCGTCTTTTTTAAGTTTGTTATATCGTTCTGTTATTTCTTCTATACTGATGCCGAGCAGCTCCATGCTGCGGAACATGTCGGCAAGCTGGTTTTCAAAAAACTCTTTCTTCTGTATTCGCATCACTTTCTTCACCGCATCTTTGGAGAGGTAGAATCCCATTCCCCGTTCCGGGTAGATGATGCCCTCTGCCTGGAGGTATTCATAGGCCTTCAACACGGTACGCGAGTTCACTGCCAGTTGTGTGGAGAGCTCCCTCACGGATACCACCCGCTCTTCTGCCTGCCATTCGCGGGTGAGAATCTTGCTGAAACAGAAATCTACAATCTGCTGGTATATCGGTTTGTTGGTCTTGAAGTCCATAGGCTACAGTTGTTTTTCTTTGAGCAGGAAGTAGCTCGATACCCATGAACCGAGCAGCACACTGATGGGAGCCGCATAATTGCAGAAAGTCACGATGGCTTGTGCACCGGCCGACAACGGATAGTTGGTGTTGGGCCATGTGGCAATGTTGTCTATCCAGTATCCGTCCGCTCTGGCTTCGGGCATGAGGGAGGCCACAAAAGTTACAATTCCTATGCAGACGGCAATGGAGCCTACAAAGATGGTGAAACTTTTCAGCAGGACTTGCCGACTGAAGGCGAAGTAGCCGATGAAGGCGGAAGCATGCAGGATTGCATTGGTCAGTATCTGGGTGTTGTGTATCCGGAACATCGTGATGTGCGTTGCGAAATACTGCAGGAACTCGCTGCCGCTTAAGGACAGCAGACCTTTGAGGCAGGCTATCAGTAGACCGCAGAATAGGGGAAGCAGCAGCAGGTATTTTATCCAGATATGCAGGAACTTCTCGAATGCCGATGCCGGCAGCAGTATATCGAGAGTAGAGTTGCGTTTGCTGAAATTTGTTTCCAGCAGGCAGGGGGCAATGAGGATAAACCATAGTACGTAGCGGGAGAATTCGGTGGCAGAGGTATGTTTGCCGTAATAACTTCCACCGCGGTTTATGTCGTAGAGGATGCACAGGATGCAGATGAACGATACGACGGCTGCCGACCAAAGCAGGTGCCTGCCGGTCTCATTCCTTTTATATTGTTCCAGTAGCAGGAAGCGTTTCAGATTAAAAGTTGCGTTCATAGTTCTGTTTGTATGATGGATTTTCATTGAAACATGCTCTGTATCTTTTCCGGTTGTTGCAACACCGCTTTATACAGCAGCTCGATGTCCGGTGTGTTCTCTTCTCCGTCCTCGTTGGGGAGAATGGAGAAATGGCCCGACAAGTCTTGTTCGCTGTAAATGCTTTCTGCCGGCAGGATGTCCGTACGGGCAAAGAGAAGCCGGTTACTGATTTCGTCCAGCGAACGGTTCAGTAATATTTCGCCTTTGCCAAGGATGACGAGATGGTCCAGCAGATTCTCGAAGTCGTGCGCCTGATGGGTGGAGATGAGCAGCGTGCTTTCATCGTCCATGCTGCGGCTGATGATACGTTTCAAGGCTTGGCGGGAGGTGATGTCCAGCCCGTTTGTCGGTTCGTCGAGCAGGATGTATGGAGTATGCAGGGCAAAGGCGTATGCCAGCATTGCCTTCTTCTGTTGTCCGTAGGAGACGGAAGAGAGTTTTTGTTTCCGGTTGATTTTCAGCTCTTCCAGGTTCAGCTTGAATTCTTCCTGATTGAAATGTGGATAGAATACGGAATGGCGTGCAGCGAAGCTGGCGATGCTTTCGGTAGGCATCTGCAACTCTTCGGGCAGGAAGAAGTAACGGGCCAACCCTTCGGACTGTCTCTCTGCCGTGTTTCTTCCGTCTATGCTGCACTTTCCGTTTTTGGGAAAGAGTAGTCCGCAGATGAGATGCATCAGCGTCGTTTTGCCTACGCCGTTTTCTCCCAGAAGTCCATATATACCGTTTCCTATTTCCAAAGATATGTTGTTGAAAATAAGTGGATTGGACTTGTATCCGTAGCTTGTGTTCTCTATCGTTATCATAACTTTATTAGTGTTGTACTGATGTACAACACTGCAAACGTAGGGCAAGTTATGGAGAAAAGCAAGGGAAAGAGATACTTATTAACTTCTTTTAGCGGTTGTGCGCTTGCCGTTTGCTTACAGCATCTTCACCAGTATGTCCCATACAGCCACCATGTGGCAGGCTGAACCGCCCAATACAAAGAAATGGAAAACCGAGTGCATGTACCGTGCCTTGCGCAAGGAGTAGAAGGCGGCTCCCGTGATGTAGCATACCCCCTCGGCAATAATCCAGTAGCAGGCTGTGGGGGAGAGGGCGAAAAGCTGCTTGAATACTACCAGTACGGACAGCCCCATCAGGATGTAGCACACTGTTTCCACGTAACTGTGCTCCTCCATCTTACGGAAGCTGACAACAGTACCGATGATGGCGCATAGCCAGACGAAGCCGAAAAGTCCCCAGCTCCAACCGCCGTCCTCTCTCAATGCAATGAGTGTGATGGGGGAATAACTGCCTGCAATGTGCCAATAGATGGCTGCATGGTCCCAATGCCGCATGCGTCGTTTCCACGGATTATGATGTTTCAGGGAGTGGTAGAGTGTGGAGGCAAGATAGGAGCCGCCCATACCGAACAGATAGAGCCATACACCGAATGCTGCCCAAAGATTCTGTGCTTGGTAGCATTTTATCAGGAATAGTGTACTTACAATTACTCCCATGGCAATGCCGATGCCATGGGAGATGGAATTGATGGTTTCTTCTTTTTTACTATAAAATAGTCCGTTACGCTTTCTTTTCATCAGTCGAAGCATCCATAGCATGTGGGCAACAGTTTACGGTCTCCCAACGTATTATCCACGCGTGCCACGTTCACCCAGAACTTGTTTTCGCGTACGCTTTCTATCGGGTAGGCTGCCTTTTGGCGGGTATAGCTGTGCTCCCACGTATCGGCTACCACTTCGTATTCGGGATGCGGGGCATTCACCAGCACGTTGTCCGTCTTGTCGGCTTCGCCGTTCTTCACCTCTTGAATCTCGTCCCAGATGGTCAGCATCACCTGCACGAAGTTATCCAGTTCGGCAAGGCTTTCGCTCTCCGTCGGTTCAATCATCAGCGTGCCGTGTACCGGGAAGGAGAGGGTGGGGGCATGATAGCCGTAGTCCATCAGACGTTTGGCGATGTCGTTTTCGCTGATGCCCGTCTCTTCGTGCACCTTACGGCATTCCAATATCATTTCGTGTCCTACGAAGCCGGTAGCACCGCGGTAAACGATGCCGTATGTATCCTTGAGGCAGGCTGCCAGGTAGTTGGCGCTGAGGATGGCTATCTTTGTGGCCCGTGTCAGCCCTTCTGTTCCCATCATGCGGATATAGCCATAAGTAATGGGGAGGATACCTGCACTGCCGAAGGGGGCTCCGGACACCTGGTTGGCTGCATTGCCGAACAATTTGTGTCCCGGAAGGAACGGAACCAGATGCTCTGCCACACAGATGGGACCTACGCCCGGTCCGCCGCCGCCGTGAGGAGAGGCGAACGTCTTGTGCAGATTCAAGTGGCAGACATCCGCACCGATAAAGCCGGGATTCGTCAAGCCTACTTGGGCATTCATGTTGGCACCGTCCATATATACCTGCGCGCCGCAGGCGTGTATGATGTGGCAGATTTCCACAATTTCCGTTTCAAAGATACCGTGTGTGGAAGGGTAGGTAATCATCAGGGCGGCGAGGTCATCCTTGTTTTCTTCCGCTTTGGCGCGCAGGTCGGCCATATCCACGTTGCCTTGTGCGTCGCAGGCGCAGGTCACGGTGGTAAAGCCTGCCTGGATGGCGGATGCCGGGTTGGTGCCGTGTGCGGATGCAGGTATCAGTATTTTATTGCGGTGCCCTTGTCCTATACTTTCCAGATAGGCGCGGATGACGCGGAGTCCTGCATATTCGCCTGCCGCACCGGAGTTTGGTTGCAGGCTGACGCCGGCAAAGCCGGTAATTATTTTCAGCTCTTCACTGAGGTTGCTTATCAGTTCGCGGTAACCTTCGGCCTGGTCTTCGGGCACCAGGGGATGCATGTTCATGAATTCCGGACGGCTGAGCGGCAGCATCTCTGCGGCGGCATTCAGTTTCATGGTGCACGAGCCGAGGGAAATCATGGAGTGTGCCAGTGAGATGTCCTTACGATCGAGGCGCTTGATGTAGCGCATCATCTCCGTTTCCGTATGGTATTTGTTGAATACTTCGTGTGTCAGATAGGCACTTTGGCGCTTCATCTCCGCGCTGATGCTACTTGCCATGGGTACGTCGCTTGTCTTTTCCCAATCCCTTCCGGCGGCAATGGCAAAGATGGAGAGCAGTACATTGACGGCAGCTATATCCGTAGTTTCGTCAATGCTCATGCCTACATCTCCATTCTTGAAATAACGCAGGTTCACTTCCTTGCTTAGAGCGATGGTACGTATCTGCTGTGCCGAAATGGTGTCGGGCAGTGCAAAGCGGAGCGTGTCGAAATATTGTGCATTGACCTGCTTGTACCCCAGTCTGTTGATGCTCTTTTCCAGGAATACGGCAATGCTGTGGATGCGTTCCGCAATGGTGCGGATACCTTCCGGACCATGATATACGGCATAAAAGCCTGCCATTGTAGCCAGCAGTGCCTGCGCGGTACAGATGTTGGAAGTCGCCTTTTCACGCTTGATGTGCTGCTCGCGGGTTTGCAGCGCCATGCGGTAGCACAGCTTGCCGTATTTGTCTTTCGACCAGCCGATGATGCGTCCCGGCATATTGCGCTTGTACTCGTCGCGGGTGGCAAAGTAGGCTGCCGACGGCCCGCCGTAGAACATCGGTGTACCGAGCCGTTGTGTGGTTCCGAAGACGATGTCAGCTCCCCATTCTCCCGGAGGGGTGAGCAGGGCGAGGCTCAGAATGTCGGCGGCAACGGCCACTTTGCAGTTGGCCGCATGGGCTTTTTCCACGAAGGCGCGATAATCTTCCACGTTGCCGGTAGCGTTGGGATATTGCAGTACGCAGGCGAAGATGTCCGGCGTGAATTCCATTTCATGGTATTTTCCTATACGCAGCTCGATACCTTGCGGAATGGCGCGGGTAGTCATTACTGCCAGTGTCTGCGGGAAGACGGCTTCGTCAACAAATACCACGTTGGCGCCCGATTTCTGCATGTCGCGCGGACGCAGGGCGTACATCATCGTCACGGCTTCGGCTGCGGCAGTCGCTTCATCCAGCAGGGAGCAGTTGGCAAGGGGCATGCCGGTGAGGTCGCATACGGCAGTCTGGAAGTTCATCAGGGCTTCCAGGCGTCCTTGTGAGACTTCGGTCTGATAGGGGGTATAGGAAGTGTACCAAACGGGGTTCTCGAATACATTCCGTTGGATAACGGCAGGAGTGATGGTATTGTACCATCCCATACCGATATAGGTTGTGTAAAGTTTGTTTTTGGCAGCCAGTCCTGTAATATGCTGTCCGAATTCATACTCCGTCATTGTCTTGGGCAGAGCCAGCGGTTCTTTCAGGCGGATGTTGGCAGGAATGGTTTTATCAATCAGCTCGTCCAGGCTTTTCACTCCTATTTTTTGGAGCATCTTTTCCTCGTCTTTTTCGCTGATGCCGATGTGGCGGTAGGCCAATAGGTCGTTTTTCATGGCTGTAATGATTTAAAAGTTTGCTGTATATTTACCGGAAGAACGGATTCTCCGCTTTTTCTATTCCTATGGTAGTCGGTGCTCCGTGTCCGGGATAGACAATCGTGTCGTTGGGCAGGATGAACAGACGGCTGCAAATATGCTCTATCAGTTCGTCGAAGTTGCCGCCGGCAAGGTCGGCACGGCCGATGCTGCCTTGAAACAGCACATCCCCCGAGAACATGCAGTGGTCTGCCGCGCAATAGTACACCAGGCTGCCTGGCGAGTGTCCCGGCACATGGATGGCTTCCAGTTCTGTATTGCCGAAGGTGATGATGTCTCCATCGTGCAGATAAGTGCCCAGGGGCACGGGGGCTTCCTGCAGTTGGAAGCCGAACATGCGGCTTTGTTTCGGCGCTTCGTCAATCCAGAACTCATCGGCCTGGTTGGCTTCGGCCTTCAGACCGAACTCTTTCAGCATGAAAGGATTGCCGAAGATATGGTCCAGATGCAGATGGGTATTCAGCAGATGTTTCACATTCAGCCCATTCTTGATGATGAAGTTTTTCAAGGCCTGCTTTTCTTCCTCATAAAAACAGCCCGGGTCAATGACGACCGCTTCATTGGTTTCGTCCCAAAGCACATAACAGTTCTCCGGGAACATATTAAATTCGAATCTCTTTATTTTCATATTATGTATTTAGATTTATCCCCCTACATATACTACTTTCTTTGTCTCGAAGAACTCCTCTTCAAAGAACTCCTTCAGGTCCCACAGCGTGGTCTTGTTCTTGACGGGCATGGTTTCATTTCCCAATTCGCCCCCCTTGAGGCAAATCAGTCCGTTGGGCAATGCATTCTGCTGTTTGGAGGAGATGTTCTTGCGGATAATCTTCAGTAGGTCTGTCAGCGGCATCACGGCACGGCTCACCACAAAGTCGAACTTCCCTTTTTCCTCTTCTGCGCGGGCATGACGGAAGGTGACGTTTTTCAGCCCGATACTGTTGGCTATTTCGGAGGCTACGCGTACTTTCTTTCCGATGCTGTCCACCAGATGGAAGTATACTTCGGGGAAAAGGATGGCAAGCGGGATTCCCGGAAAGCCTCCTCCCGTGCCGAGGTCCATAATCTGTGTCCCCGGCCTGAAGCGGATTACCTTGGCTATGCCCAGAGAATGCAGCACATGGTGTTCGTACAAGTTCTCTATATCTTTGCGTGAAATGACATTAATCTTAGAGTTCCAGTCCAGATAGAGGTCGTAGAGTGCGGCAAACTGCCGTTTCTGTTCTTCCGTCAGGTCCGGGAAATATTTGAGTATTAAATCCATTGTGAATTTTATGTTGATAGACAATTGATTACAGTTCCTATTCGCCGTCTGTTTTTATAGCGCTGCTTAATACAATGAATTTACCGTTCATCAGAGGGGCTATGTCCTCATAAGACAACGTGATTTTGGTTGCTCCCATTACGTATGGGGCAATTTCATATACATTATAATAGAAGGTGATTCCCGTTGGGTCCAGGTAGAAATTCTCGATAGGCTCCAGGTCACCGGTGGTGGCGTAACCCATGTCCTCCAGCTCTTGGCGGGTGCTGACGTTGTTGTCTGCCATCAGCTGTTTCCAAAGCAAGTCGGTCAGCGCTTCCTTATAGTCGCCTTCAAAGAGGTCGTCCAGGCGGATGGGGCTTAGGGTCTTTAGGTCGAGGTTGAGGAAGGTGGACATATAGATGCCGTGTGCGCCGCCGGTATATTCGTTGTAATCTATACGGTAGGTCAGTACTAAGGTATTGCACAACTGCACATGGCTTTCGATTCCTTTATAATAGGAATACCAGGCTCCTATGCTCTGCTCGTCCTGTTTGTCCTCCTCGTCTTTCTTGTACATCGGCTCCAGGTCATTGCGGTAGTCGCCGACATATTTCTCCGTATATTTCTTGACAGCTTCTTCGGGTGTCATCGCCATGTACTTGTCGCCGAAGCAGGCAGAGAGGAAGAAGGCGTTCAGACTGTCTTTCAGCCTCACGTCGGATGACTGGCTGGCGTAGGCAACGTTGAGGATGAGGTTGCAGGCCGGCTTGGCTGTGTCTCCGAAGAGATGTACGGTTTCGTTTACTTGTATACTGTCGAACTCCAACGCGTATGCGTTTTTGTTCACGGTGTTACCGCAGGAAAAGAAAAAGCCGCTTGCCGCAAGCAGAAGGACAAGTAGGCTGACAGTTTGCTTTTTCATATTGAGTTTCGTTTATAAATCAACATATCAATCAAAAAACTTTATCGACAAATATAGAACTTATTAACGAACTGCACACATAAAAAAGGAAAAATTAATTCCGGCAAACGGTTAAAACTTTCTATCTTTGCAGCGCTTATGAAGGAACTCCGTTACATACTGGCTGTACTCTTTTCCTCCCTTATCATTATAAGCGGAGTGGGGATTTCTGTAGTTCAGTATTGCTGTGCCGGATGCGAGACGACACAAAGTTGCTGCACCTCCGGCTGTTCCAAATGCCATAATGCACATCGTGCCTCACGGCAAACATGCAAGGATACCGGCTGTACAGCCGTCTACTACAAGGTGGATTTCGTGAAGCATGCACACGAGTCTGTTTCGTTCGTGCCATTCCTTACACTGTTTTGCGAGCAACTGCCGCTGTTTGATCACTCCTTGCCGCAGGTGGCTTGTACTCCGAGAGTTGTTTCAGGAGCACCGCCATATGTCGTCGGCTCGCGTCATTATCTGGCGCTCTATTCCACGCTTCTCATTTAGTGTTGTTTTATACGGGGCAATGACATGAATTGTCCGGAGGGAACTGTTTGTTTTTTAATCACTTCTTTAAGTATAAAACAGAAATGAAATATAGTTTGATAGCCATTCTTCTGTTCTCTTTCACCGCCTTGCAGGCGCAGGTAAAGGGAACGGTAAAGGATAATTTGGGCGACCCGATTGCGGGTGCCAACCTCTTCTGGCAGGGAACCACTCAAGGCACCACCACTTCGGCGGACGGTACTTTCTCCTTGTCCAAACCCAATGACAAGCATATGCTTGTAGTCAGCTTTATCGGTTTTGAGAACGATACGATACACGTCAGTAACCGCAATGAGACGCTCGACATTGTCTTGCGCGAAGGGGTGGAACTGAGCGAGGTGAATGTGGTCAGCCGTAAGTTGGGCACCATGAAGCTGCGCAACAGTGTGATGAATGAAGATATGATAAGCAGCGCCGAGTTGAGTCGTGCCGCCTGCTGTAACCTGGGAGAGAGTTTTGTGACCAATCCCTCGGTGGACGTCACCTACTCTGACGCCGCCACCGGTGCCAAGCAAATCAAGCTTCTCGGCTTGTCCGGTACGTATGTGCAGATGATGACGGAGAATATCCCCAACTACCGCGGCTCTGCCGCCCCCTACGGACTGGGTTATGTACCCGGGCCATGGATGCAGAGTATTCAGGTGAGCAAGGGCAGTTCATCCGTGAAGAACGGCTATGAGGCCATCACGGGACAAATCAATGTGGAATTCAAGAAACCCCAGTTGCCCGAAGCCGATTGGTTTTCCGCCAACCTCTTTGCCAGCAGCACCAACCGTTATGAAGCCAATGCCGATGCCACGGTGAAACTCTCCAAACGTTGGAGCACCTCTTTGCTGGCGCATTACGAGAATGAGACCAAAGCTCACGACAGCAACGACGACGGCTTTGCCGACATCCCCCGTGTGGAGCAGTACAACCTCTGGAACCGCTGGGCATACATGGGCGACCGCTACGTCTTCCAGGCAGGCATCAAAGTGCTTACGGAAGACCGCAACAGCGGGCAAGTCAGCCATGGCAAAACGTCCCTGGCAGACCCTTATAAGATAAGTATAGGTACCGACCGCTACGAAGCCTTCACCAAGAACGCCTATATATTCAATAAGGAGAAGAACACCAACCTGGCATTGATCCTTTCCGGCTCCCTGCACAAGCAGGATGCCTTGTACGGACGGAAAATCTACGATGTGGACCAGCACAACGCTTATGCCTCCTTGCTGTTCGAGACGGAACTGACCAAGCGTCAAAGCCTTTCTGCCGGACTGAGCTTCAACTATGACTCCTACGACCAGCACTATCGCCTGGACAATGACGCCGCACAGCCTTTGACGAAGAAATTCACCAAAGAAGCCGTCCCCGGCGCCTACGTGCAGTACACCTACAACTGGGACGATAAACTGGTGCTGATGGGTGGTATCCGCGGCGACCATAGCAGTGAGTACGGCTATTTCGTCACTCCGCGTTTCCATGTGAAGTACAATCCCAAC
This sequence comes from Bacteroides sp. AF20-13LB, assembly GCF_003603065.1. Taxonomy (NCBI): domain Bacteria; kingdom Pseudomonadati; phylum Bacteroidota; class Bacteroidia; order Bacteroidales; family Bacteroidaceae; genus Bacteroides; species Bacteroides sp. AF20-13LB. The sequence continues at coordinate 19,430 of NZ_QTMH01000007.1, read as the reverse complement.
GAGTATGTACATTTCCGTCTTTCGGCAGGAAAGGGATACCGCACAAACCATGTGCTGGCCGAGAATAACTACCTGCTGGCAAGCAGCCGCCGGATAGACATCGCCAAACGTCTTGACCAGGATGAGGCCTGGAACTATGGCGCAAGCGCTTCCGCCTATATTCCCTTGTTCGGCAAAACCTTGAACCTGAATGCGGAATACTATTACACGGATTTCCGCAAGCAGGTGGTGGTGGATATGGATACGGACCCGCATGCCGTTCTGTTCTACAACCTTCACGGCCGTTCCTATTCGCAGGTAGTGCAGGTGGAGGCAAGCTATCCGTTCTTCCCGGGTTTCACCTTTACCGCGGCTTACCGTTGGACGGATGCCAAAACGAATTACAACGGAGAGCTGATGGAGAAACCCCTTACCAGCAAGTATAAAGGTTTGCTGACGGCTTCTTATCAGACACCTTTGGGATTGTGGCAGTTTGATGTGACTTTGCAACTGAACGGTGGCGGGCGCATGCCGGCTCCATACGAACTGACAGACGGCAACTGGTCGTGGGAAAGGCGCTATGGCGGCTTCGAGCAGTTGAGTGCCCAGGTGACGCGCTATTTCCGTCGCTGGTCTATATACGTCGGTGGCGAGAACCTGACAAACTTCAAGCAGAAAAACCCCATCATTGATGCTTCCAATCCCTGGGGAAGCAACTTTGACGCTACGATGGTGTGGGGACCGATGCATGGGGCAAAAGCCTATGTAGGTGTCCGTTTTAACTTGCCGAGAATATAATATTATTTATTAAATCAATAGCGAAACAATGAAAACAAGAAGATTTTTAATGACTTTGGCAGTTGTACTCTTCTGTGCATCTGCCGCAATGGCGAAAGACATCCGTACAGCCGTGTTCAAGGTAGCACAGATGAAGTGTGAGAACTGTGTAAGGAAGATAAACAATAACATCCGTTTTGAGAAGGGACTGAAGGACTTCCACACAGACCTGAAGACAAAGACGGTAACCATCACGTATGATGCCGACAAGACCAATGTGGAAAAGTTGAAAGAAGGTTTCCAAAAGTTCCATTATGAAGCGGAGTTTGTCAAGGAAACCAAGCAGGACGATAAGAAGTAATTGAACAAACTGCTCATTCCAGTTGTTGCTTTATTAAAGCGGAACAACAACCATCTAAAAAATAAATCGAATGAGCAATATAATTACTAAGGCACATCCCGTGCCGGATATGCACAGCACGGGATTGCGCGTCGTCGGTGCATGGCTTTTTGCCATCGTACTGATACTGTTTTCTACAGTCTTTGTGCATGTACCCTATACCCGTGAAATACAGATGGTACTGGCAATTCCGGTACTGCTGTTTTTCGGCGCTCCTTTTTATGCCGGTGCCTGGAAGGGAACCCGGTCGGGCCGCAACAATATAGACCGTCTGGTGGCGCTTACCACCTCTGTGGCTTTTCTGTTCAGTGTGTTCAACACTTTCTTCCCGGATTATTGGCTGGGCATCGGGCTGGAACCGCATGTCTATTATGGGGTTGCCGCCGTCATCATCGCCTTTTCCCTGACCGGCGAGTTTATGGAGGAACGTGCCCGGCGAAATGTGTCGGCGGCTATCTGCCGGTTGGGAGGCTGGCAGCATAACGCAGCCCGCGTACTGCCGGAGAAGCAACGCATTGACGACCGCGTTGCCGAGCTTTTTGTCCCGGTCATTCTCATCATTTCCCTGCTGACCTTTTTTATATGGGTGTTCTTCGGAGGCATAGATGTAGTGTCACACGGTCTGTTTGCCGCTTTGTCCGTATTGGTGGTGGCTTGTCCGTGTGCGGTAGGGCTGGCCACTCCAGTAGCTTTGGCGGCGGGCCTTAATAAAGCTGCCCGCAATCATATCCTTATCAGGGACACTTCCGCTTTAGAGCAGATGCGCAATGTGGATGTGGTGGTATTCGACAAGACCGGGACCTTGACAGAAGGACATCCTACGGTAATAGGCTGGCTGTGGGCGCAAGGGCAGGAGGAGCATTATAAAGATGTACTGCTTGCTGCCGAGTCTACTTCGGACCATCCTCTGGCAGAAGCAATCGTTACGGCCCTGGAAGGGGAGGAGCAGGTTATCCCTGCCCACCTGGACGGTTTTGAAAACATTACCGGAAAAGGTGTCAGAGTGGCCTATCAGGGTGCGGAATATTGGGTAGGAAGCCATAAACTGCTGAAAGATTATCAAGCCAATTTGTCGGATATCCTGGCCGATATGCTGACACAATATGAATCGGACGGAAACAGTATTGTCTACTTTGGGCGTGAGAACGATTTACTTGCCGTTATTGCCATCAAGGACCAGTTGCGGGTGACTTCTATGGAAGCTATCCGGGAACTGCGTATCCAGGACATCGAGATATGCATGCTTACGGGAGACGGTGAGCGTACAGCTTCTTCCGTGGCCGGCAGTTTGGGTATCATGCGTTTTGTGGCTGATGCCATGCCCGACGACAAAGAGGATTTCATCCATAAGCTGCAGCTTCAGGGTAAAACGGTCGCCATGGTAGGTGACGGCGTGAACGATGCGCAAGCCTTGAGCTGTGCTGATGTAAGCATTGCCATGGGAAAGGGGACCGATACGTTGATGGACACCGCCATGATTACTCTCAGGACTTCAGACCTGCTGCTGTTGCCCAAAGTTTTCCGGTTGTCTCGCCAGACTGTGAGCCTCATGTACCGGAATCTGTTCTGGGCTTTCATCTATAATACAGTGGGTATCTTTGTCGCGGCCGGAGTACTCTATCCCGTCTATGACATCCTGCTGAGTCCTGCGCTGGCAGGTGCTGCCATGGCTCTTTCCTGTGTATCCGTGGCTTTGAGCAGCCTTCGTCTGAGTTCCAGGTTCTGACGGCTGTATTCTCAGCTGTTCCTATACTCCAGCGGACTCATGCCCATGTGCCTCTTGAAGTATTTTCCAAAGAAGGAAGCACTGGGGAAGTTCAGGGAATAGGCAATCTCCTGAATGGTCATGTTGGTTGATTTCAGCTTGGCTTTCACGTCTACGATGACGACGTGGGCGATGATGTCCAATACATTTCTGCCGGTCACCTGCCTCACGGTGGTGCTGAGGTGTTGCAGGGAGATGCCCAGTTTGTCGGCATAGAATTGCGCGCGGCGTTCGCGGGTATAGTTTTCGATGACGAGCTGCACCAGTTCGCGGCATATTTCCTCTTTCCGGCTCTTATTCCCTTTTTGCATCTGCGGACGGTGGCAATACATTCTGTCTATGCCGCTGAGGAGCATGTTCAATGTGCTTTGAGCCATTTTTGTATCGGGAGGATAGGGACCGGTCGTGATGCGTGCCCATAGGGCAAAATAGTCCTTGAAGTAGGAGGCGACGGTAGGGTTGACAGCCAGTACCGGATACTCCAGTATGTTGGAGAAGGAGCTCAATGTAGACTGGATGAGGTTGACTCCATTGAGGCAATGGGAAGAAAACCCCACGAATCCCAGGCACACTTTTTCCTTTTGTTCGTAAAACTGTATGATGGTTCCGGGAAGCAGGGTGATAAAATCCCCTTGCTTGATTTCCGTATCCATCAAGTTGATGGATACCGTGATGGAACCTTCTATGCATAGTGCAAAGATGCATGCTTTCAGGCGGCACGACTGTTTGTATATGTTTAGAATGTCTTCCGTTACTTCAGTCCATGCAATCATGTCTACTGGCAGGTCGACTTGAGGAAATTCCATACGCTTTGTCGTTTAGAGTTCGCACAAAGGTAATTCTTTTCCGGGAAAAAGTAACGGAAGACATTCTGTTTTTAAAATGAAATGTTCTTTTTTTAAAATGTAACGTCCATCTTTACGACGAAAGTACGTGGCGCGCCTACTGCCATGGGACGATAGCTGTACTCCTTGTTCAGCAGGTTGTTTATCATGAACTGGAAAGCTACTTCCTTGGTGGCTTTCACCCCGAAGCGCATGTCCACTGTGGCATAGTCCGTATTATGCTTTTTCCAATAGGATGCCAGGGTTTCCCCGTTGGACGAGCCGAAGAGGATGCCGCGCACGTAGTCCAGCAGGTCAGGTTCACTTTTGCTGCGTTCGTCCAGCATAATATAGTCCACGGCAAGCATCTTGCTTTTCCAGTTTACGTTGGCACCTATGTTGATGCGTTTCCACTGAAAGTCCAGCGTGGCCTTGAAACTGTGTTTCGGACGGTATTTCAAGTACTTGCCGTCATTGCTTTTCTCCTTCATCTGAAGCGGGTCGGTATAGGTGTTCTCCAGGGCATTGCGTTTCTTGTAGTCGGCATCCCTCGGTTCGGTATATACATATCCCAGGTTATAGAGCAGCTTGGCGTTTTTGTTGAAGGTGTACATGCCGTTGGTACTGATTTCCATTCCATAAATCTGTGCTTTGGACACGTTGTGGAACTGTGCCCCGATGCCGAAACCCTTGCCGTCCTTCAGCATTTGTATGGCGTCTGTAACGCTGTTTATCATGCTCAGGTCCGCATTGTTGAATAGGCCGAACTGGAATTCCACCATATCCTTGTATTGGGTATAGAAAGCGGCGACATCTGCAAATCCTTGTAAATTGCCTGCCTTGTACCCTTGCTTGAATCCCAGCTCGGCATTGAATCCTTTTTCCGGCTGTACGTTGTAGTTGGGATATACGCCTACACCTCCGATGTCTTTGCGAAGGTATTTCTCGGTGATGGAGGGATTACGGTAACCCTGGCCGAAACTGGCACACAGGAAGCTGTAATCGGCCAGCTGGTAGTTCAGCCCGGCACGGAACACGGGGCGGAAAGGGATCTTGCTCCCGAAAACCTTTGTGTCGGCTTCCCGGTAGTGCTTGTCTATCCGGTAGTATTCGGCACGTACACCGGCCGATACGCTGAGGCGGTCCCAGAAGCGCTGGTCGTATTGCATATAGGCGGCAACATTGTCACTTTGATGTACTTCTTCCGTTTCGCCGGAGAAGGTGCGGATATGTTCGTAAGTCAGGCCCGTGGTGATTTGTGCGCCGCCGTCCCATTTCTTGTTGAACTGATAGTCCAGATAATAGTCGTAATTCTTGTCCGTCCGTGTCGGTGATTGATTGCGCTCCGGATTGAGTACACCGGATAGCCAGGGAACCAGGTCGCTGGGCAGTTTCCCTTCAAGCAGTCCGCCTATGTCAGACGGCAGGCCGTTGCTCATTACCCAGGAGATGAGGTCGCAATAGTCGGCAGTGGTGGCATTGGGGAATATGTTGTCCAGAGAGCCGAAGACACCGTCCATCAAATCACTCAGCTTGTCGCTTCCCAGCCATTTGATAACTCCGGTCATCAGTGGTTGGAGGGCTGTGTAGTCTCCATTGGCAATGTTCTGGATGACTTGTGCGTCGGTGCCCATGTTGCCCAGAATATCCGTAATGGAGGCGGATTGTGTAGGGCGTACCACATTGTCCGCACTGTAGTAGAAACGGCCCTTTACTTTGTGTGAAGTACCTCTTTCAGGATTGGTGAAGTTGAAGAAAGGGTCAATGCGGAAGTTGTTGGACTCACGTCCCATATTAGTAAAGGGAGAGGGGCGGTAGGCCTCGCCGGGCGAGCGCCAGATGAAGAAATCCCCGTACTTGTTGGAAAGGAAATCCACGTTGAAACCGTAGTTCATCAGTTTCATACCCATATCCGGCTGATAGTAGGTGAGGTTTCCGTTGATGTGGAAACGTTTGTTGTAACCTTGTTGGCGGTAGCCCTCGTCGGTAAAGAGATTCAGTCCGCCGCTGACGTCAAAGTTACCGATGCGGCGGGAGTGGGTGAGGTCGAAACCTTCGTAGAGCGGATTGCGTACACCGCTGAAAAGGCTGTTGCGCAACAAGGGCTTTACCGGATATTTGTCCTCTTTCCAGAAAGATTTGTCACTCCATTGGTAATCGCTGTTGTCGGGGTCGTCATAGATTCCTACATAGGCACTGAAACGGGTCTGAGGGGTCAGTCCCGGCCGTGCGGTGCGTATGTTGATGATGCCGTTCAGGGCCGACGAACCATAGAGCACGCTGGAGGCTCCTTTGATGACCTCTACCTGCTGCACATTTTCCAGAGGTACGCTGTTCCAGTTGATGACTCCGTTTTGGGGGCTGAGCACGCTCATCCCGTCTACCAGTACCAGGCTGCGGGCACCTACGCTGTAAGTCCAGCCGCCACCGCCTCGAATGCTGGGTTGCTTGTCGATGATATCCACCCCCGGAATGGTCTGCAGTGTCGAGGTGATGTCTGTGGGAGCCTGGCGGGCAATGTCACTGGCCTTTATCAAATCCATGGAGACCGTCACATCGCTCAGCTTCTGTTCAAACCGTCCGGCCGAGACCACGACATCTTCCAGCAGGTTGGTGCTTTCCTTCATGTACACGTCTTTCTGCATAATGTCTCCTTTGCTGATGACGATGGGCATTGGCACATCCTCATATCCCACGTAGCTGAATACCAAATCTACACCTCCCGCCGGCAGGTGTACTTCGTATGCACCGTTTATGTCGGTCACTACGCCTTGCGTGTCTTTCAGCTTGTAGGTGACCGATGCCCCTGCAAGCGGTTCATTGGTCGTTGCATCATATACGTGCCCCTTCAATATCTGTGCAGATATGGAAAAGCTGAACAGTAACGCTGCGAATAGCGTTATTAGAATTCTTTTTTTCATAAGTCTGTCTTTTTGTGAATAGTTATATCAGAATGTTTGCAAAGTACGTGAGATATTATCAGATTATCAAGGTGTATTTTTATGAATAGATGCTACATATTTAAGATAAATTCGGGGAGTGAATTCAAAAAAGTGCTATATTTGCTTGCATGAAACTGGAAATATCAGATTGGAACATGATTCCTTATGCCGGGGCATGGAGCCGGCAGACGGAATGGTTTGACGCACTTGTACACGCCAAGCAGGCAGGAGAGTGCTATGTCAATCATATTGTGCTCTGCGAGCATCCCCATGTCTATACATTGGGGCGTAGCGGGAAAGAAGGGAATATGCTGCTGGGAGAAGAACAACTGCGCAGGATAGGGGCTACGCTCTATCATATTGACCGTGGTGGAGACATTACGTATCATGGTCCGGGACAGTTGGTCTGTTATCCTATTCTGAACCTCGAGGACTTTTCTTTGGGGTTGAAGGAGTATGTGCATCTGCTGGAAGAGGCGGTAATTCGCGTTTGTGCTTCGTTTGGCATCGCTGCCGGACGCCTGGAGAAGGCAACGGGCGTATGGCTGGAGGGCGATACTCCCCGTGCCCGTAAGATTTGTGCCATCGGCGTGCGCAGCAGCCATTTTGTTACCATGCATGGGCTGGCACTGAATGTGAATACCGATTTACGTTATTTCAGCTATATCAATCCCTGCGGATTCATCGACAAGGGGGTCACTTCTTTGCAGAAAGAACTGGGACATGAAGTGCCGATGGAAGAGGTGAAGGAGCGTCTTTGCAAGGAACTGGTAAGTCTTTTGTCATGAACTACCTGGCACATATATTCCTTTCCGGTTCGAACAGAAAAGTACAGTTGGGCAATTTTGTAGGGGATGCCGTAAAAGGAAGTTCCTATAAAAATTATCCGCCGGATATAGCCAAGGGGATTCAGCTTCACCGCGCTATTGACGACTATACCGACCATCATCCGGCAGTTTGCGAGGTGGTGCATAGGCTTCAACCTGAATTCGGACGGTATTCGGGGGTGTTGCTGGATATTTATTTCGATTATTTGCTGGCTTCCCGTTTCGAGTCGTTCTCCGGAGTTTCCTTGAGGAGGTATACCCGGACTTTCTATCTTTCCCTCCTCATCAATTACCGCTATCTTCCGGTACGGTTCAAACGTTTCATCTGGCATTTTATCCTGACCGACCGTTTGCGGAAATACGCCACTCTGAACGGAATAAGAGAGTCTTTGAACATCATGGTGGAATATCATCATATTGATATATCCGTAGATAAGGCAATTTGTTACCTTAAAGAGCACGATGAGGAACTGTTTGCTGTGTTCCAGCCATTTTTTATTGAATTGCAGAGGTTTTGCGCTGAATATCAGCATAATTATAAGTCACAATTTTAAGGACGAAGAAGGAATGAATATCGTGTCGGCAAGGAATTAATATCCTGCCGACACGATATTTGTTTTTTGTATCACACGTTGTTGATTTCCTGCATGACATGTTATTGATAGCTTGTGCCCTGTGGAATCAGCTTCCCGTACTCCGCTTCTCTCTTGCCAGTACCGAGATGATGTACCCTCCCTTGCTGTTCACCTTGCTCCAGTTCGTCCCATTGAATATTTTCCAGACGTAGTTTCCCAGCCTGCCGTAGTCCGATAACTTCAGAATCTTCCTGATTTCCTCCCGGTCGGTGATGTAGAGCTTTTCCAGATTCAGCATGAGGCATTCCAGGTTGTGCGTATTCCTGTTGTAGGCATATCCGGGAATGTCCAGATCAGGATTTCCCTGCGCTCCTCCGCTTTCCCCGGGGGGAGTAAGAGGGGGAAGTGCTCTACTTTCTTTTGCTTTGCTTTCTTTTACTTTGCTTTCTTTGCTTTGTTTGGAATTGCATGCATTTTCGGGGAAAATGTCCGCATCCTGCGTACAATTTTCTCGGTTTTGCGTACAAGTTTTGTCCTTGTCCGGTTTATCTTCCTCCGTCTCTACCAGCAGATAGGGCAGGGTGGTGAGGTCCCTTTTTCTTCTTTTGGTGGCTTCCAGCCATACCTTCTGTATCTCGGTAGAGGTCAGTACCCCTTGCTCCTTATAGGTTTTGGGGTCGAAAAAGGCTTTCTCCACCAGGATGTCCACGATTCCCTGCATCTCCTGCTCGTTGATGTCCTTTCCCGCCTTGTTTGTGAACAGTGTGCATTGCTCCGCGTTCCATTTCAGGTAATATCCGTTTTCCTTGTGTATCTTGCACAGCAGTTTCATTACCGCCGCCGTTCCTTTCAGTCCGAACCTGGCTTCCACCAGTTCCACTGCTATCTCTTCGAATAGATTTACTTTGAGGGGGAAGTATAGCATTCCCCCGTACATCATGGCCATTGTTTTTAGTGTTTAATGATTAGTGATTAATGGTTAATGGTTAGCATATGGGGCTCCATTCGAGGAAGTTCTCCAGCTGGAAAGTTTTCCATGCCTGCAGTTCCACATCCCAGAAGGCTATGGTGCTTGTCACTCTTGTGATGTCATAATCTCTTCTGAAGTCAGCCTTGTAGGGCAGTAAGGTGGCTTTCGCCAGCCTGAATGTCCCGTCCTGCTTGTGGTAGGCTATGAGTGCGTGGCCGTATTGCATGTGGTCTATCAGGCTTTCTATCCGTCGGGCCATCCATGTGGCGCATGTTTCCGTGTAGTTCTTTTCCAGCATGATACGTATTTTCCATAGGTTTCTCAGTGCTTCGTGAAGTGAAGCGTTCTTTGTCGACTTTCTCATCTTGTTGTCTTTAAAATTAATAATTGTATTAGTTTGGCAGGAGGTACGCTTGTATATAAAAAAAGATGCCGCATTCATTGAGAAAGCGGCATCTGTAGGTGGTGTGGCTTCATCCTTACCAAAGTGGCGGCAAAGATAAGTGGTTTATTCCTTAAGTTGTTTATATTTAATTATTGTCAATAAGTTTCGTGGTTTCTGCCCTTTTTGTTTTATTCCCTATATCTCTCCTGCTACCTTCATTTCCCGCCACACTTCACCGAACTCTTGTATTATAGTGTTTTCTGACAGTCTTTTATAGTCTGGCGTTCTAAAGTCGAAATGTGAGTATGCCCATTGTGCCAATGCCTTGTTGCTTGTCGGCTTTTCTTCTATAAAGTATCTTGATTTTTTCCATAGGATGATGTCTTTAATGACTTCTTTCCTATATTGTGGCAGTATTCCCATAACCTCCCCGCTTGAGGGACGTCCTACTCCTGCTTTCGGAGCTGATATGCCGTGCTTTACATCCGTTTTAAGGGTGTCTCTTTTTGTTTTTTTTCCTTACTTTGGAGTGTCTTTTTTGCCTTCATTTTCTAATGTTTTTGGGTTAATAATTAAAATTACTGTAGTTTGTAAAATAAATGCAAAGGTATATCAAGTTTTTTGTTTTTGTAGAGTAAGGATGGAGATAAAAAGCTGGGTTTTATCTTTATGATGGGTTAATGCGTTGATATATAAATGGAAATGACTTTGACTTGGAAGTGTTTTTTAAACGTTCGTTTAATGGACGCAAAGATAAGACTGTTTTTTATATCCTCAAAATGTTTAATAAAAATATTTTGTAAAACCCATCGTATCTAAGTTTAATCTACAGTAATTCAGTATATTAAGTATCTTATTTAATATTTAAAATTTCCATTCCCTTTTATTAACTCATTCCCTATTTCATTTCCTGAAATTTGACGTCCATTAAACGAACGTTTAAAAAACGCTTTTTGTTTGTAATCCGTTCGTTTATAGTCTCTTACCAGAAGGTAATGACGAACTGCAAAAAAACTGTTGGCAAGAAGGGCACAATGCTTGCTGTATTTTACATAAGGTGCTCGCAAATGATTGGATACCAGGTATATACCGAGGGTTCAAAGCCCCAGAGGAACACTCTTTTGTGAACAAAACAACGAAAATGGAAACGGATAACGAGGTTGAAGTCTGGCATGCCATGCGTGCCACATACCGCAGAGAGCTTGATGCGGTGCATCTTCTCGAGAAGGAGAACCTCGGCTGTTTTGTCCCCATGCAATATAAGGTAAGTATCCGTAAGGGTAAGAAAGTCCGTACTTTGGTTCCCGTCATCCGTAATCTGGTTTTTGTCCATGCACGTCCTTCCGACGTACAGCGTGTTAAGTCTCAAATTACTTATTTGCAATATATAACCGATACTCGCAGTGGTCAGAAGATAATTATTCCCGACCATGAGATGCAGCGCTTCATCGCCGTTGCCGGAACCTATAACGACCATTTGCTTTATTTCCAGCCCGAAGAGTTGAATCTGTCGAAGGGAACTAGAGTCCGTATTACGGGTGGTGACTTTGCAGGTCAGGAGGGTATTTTTCTGAAAGTAAAGGGGGCACGTGACCGCCGTGTGGTTATAGAGATACAAGGTGTCATTGCTGTTGCCATGGCCACCATCCATCCGGACCTCATCGAAGTAATCCGCTAATCTTTAATTTTTAATTTATAATTTTTAATTATTACTCATGTCTCTTTTAGAAGAAGCACTTCTCCTTCAGCGTGCCGCGCACGATCTGATGTATTTGGGTATGGACGGGAGTCCTATTTATAGTGATGACTTGTCACGTCGTAATGGTGAGGTTTATCACCAGACTGCAGTTCTGTATAGTTCGGGTACCTGGGGTGCTACGATGGAGGAGCAGGCGAATGTCTGCCTTGCCCTCCTGATGGGTTACAACGCTTCGTTCATTGACCATGGCGAGAAACAGCAGCATGTACAGGAAGTTCTGAACCGTTGCTGGGGTGTTCTGGATACTCTTCCCGCATCTTTGCTGAAGCTCCGTCTGCTTACTGCCTGCTATGGGGAGGTGTTCGATGAGGCTTTGGCGGATGAAGCTCACTCCATCATTGCCTCTTGGGATGCTGCATTGCTGACTGCCGAACAACGGGAGGCCGTTGATGAGTTTCAGAATGTGGTGGATAATCCTTATCCTTGGGAATATATTGACGAATAAAATCCATAAAATGGATTTTATAAATATAAATGTGTATGAGTATCATTGAAAAATCAAATAGTGGGCGTCTGATAGATGAGGATTTCACCCAAGTAGCCGAACTGTTGGGCTGTGAACCTGCAGCATTGAAGGCTGTTCAGCAAGTGGAAACCGGCGGTAGGGGAGGTTTTTTTTCTCCCGGAAGGCCTGCCATTCTTTTTGAGGGGCATATTTTTTGGACCCAGTTGAAGAAAAGGGGGAGTAATCCTGAAGATTATGTGAAAGGTAATGAGAATATCCTTTATCCTAAATGGGAAAAAGGACACTATAAAGGTGGTATTGGCGAATATGACCGCTTGGAGCAAGCCCGTAAGATAAATCGTGAAGCGGCAGATGCTTCCGCCAGTTGGGGTATGTTCCAGATTATGGGCTTTAACTATGCGGCTTGTGGAGAAGAAAGCATAGAAAGTTTTGTACGTAGCATGTGCGAGAGCGAATTCAAACAGCTATTACTTACTGCTAATTTTATTAAGAAGAATAGCCAGATGCTTCAGGCTTTGCAGGCTAGGGATTGGGCAGTGTTTGCTAAATGCTATAACGGACCGGCGTATGCGCAGAATCGTTATGACGTGAAGTTGGAGGCAGCTTATCAGAAATACAGCTTGTAAAATAATACGTCTAAATTGAATGTTGACCAATAATTGGTTTAGTCGTTATACTCAAAATGATTATACTTCGCATGATAAAGGTTACTATCACCGCATTCTTGAGTACAGCTCCCGTGTTCAAGTGAGTATTATATTCGTAAGAACAATTCTCAATATAATAAATATAGTGTAAAATGCAATTCGCTTTTTTTATCCAAGCCCGATTAGGCTCGTCTCGCTTACCTAGGAAAATTTTGCTTCCTTTTTATCAAGGAGAAACAATACTTGACCTTTTAATTAAGAAGCTTTTGCATATTCATGCAAATGTGGTATTAGCAACATCTATTGATTTAAAAAACAAAGAATTAGAGATGGTTGCCCAAAAATATGGTATAACTTGTTTTCGAGGGGCAGAGAATGATGTTCTCCAACGTTTTATAGATGCTGCTGAATATTTAGGTGTAGAGCACTTGATTCGTGTTTGTTCTGATAATCCTTTTTTGGAATTAGATTCTATCGAAAATCTTATTCAATATGTTTCATCTGTCTCAGAAGAATATGACTATGTAAGTTTTAAGATTTCAGGTTCGCCTTCGATTAAAACTCATTATGGCTTTTGGACTGAATATGTCCGGCTGGATGCACTAAAGAAAATAAGCGCAATTACGACAGAAAAATTATATCATGAGCATGTTACCAATTATATTTATACCCATCCCGAATCTTTCAGAATTGGTTGGATTGAAGGGCCTGAATGTTTGCAAAACCATCCTAACATACGTCTAACAATAGACACGAAAGAAGATTTTGACAATGCCGCAAAGATCTATGGTGATTTGTGTATGACTAATCCCTATCCCAAAATCTCTGAGATAATCAACTACTTAGATAATCATGTGACTTATTATGATGACATGAAGAATCAAATCGAAAAAAACAGCAAATAATGAAAGATACCTATATTATTGGCGAAATCGGCCAAAATCACAACGGCTCAGTGGATATTGCGAAATTAATTGTCGAGTTGATTGCTCGTCCGGTAAGGGAAGACGATTTTAATATTGAACTTAAGCCAATGAATGCGGTCAAGTTGACCAAAAGAGATTTAAACGAAGAATTAACAACTTCACAGATGAATCGCATCTACGATACACCTAATTCTTTTGGGCGTACTTATGGAGAACATCGTGCTTTCCTTGAATTATCAGATGAGGAGCATTATGAAGTATATAAGTATGCAAAAGAAAAGGGGCTTGATTTTGTAGAAACATTGTGTGCAAAAGGCTGTATGTCTCTTCTCAAACTTTTTACTCCAGATTATTTAAAGGTAGCAAGTCGAGATTTGACAAATCTTCCTCTTTTGGAGGTAATGGCCGAAACAGAAATTCCCATTATTCTTTCTACGGGAATGGCTGGAAAGAAAGAACTGGATGATGCTTTGGAAGTGATTACCAAGTATCATTCACAGATATCAATTTTACATTGTGTTTCTCAGTACCCTACGCATCCAGACAATCTAAATCTTCGTACAATTGAATACTTAAAAAAGCATTATGGACAATACCGAATAGGATTCTCGGACCATACGGTTGGCATCTCAGCTCCTATAGTAGCAGTGGGGATGGGTGCGGAAATCATTGAGAAACATATTACTATCGACCGCCATATGAAAGGTACAGATCAAGCTGGTTCATTGGGTCCTGATGGAGTAAATCGCATGGTTCGTGATATTAGAATAGCTGAACGTTGGTTGGGAGAAGAAAAGCTCTATATTGATAAGAGTGTAATTAATTCTAAAATAAAATTAGAACGTTCTATTGCGAGTAAACGGCACATTAAGAAAGGTGAGATAATAAAAAAGGAAGACCTCCATATGTTAAGTCCTGGAGATGGTTTTAAATGGAACCAACTAAATGAAGTGGTGGGAAAAACGGCTCGTGAAGACATTCCTGTAAATGAGATTATTTACTTTAAGTATATTCAATAATAATGAAATCAATTCAAGTCATTCAACTTATCAATCAATGGAAGAGTAATTGTTATTTATCCAATTACTCTTTCGATTGTCCGGCACATCTAATAGACGATGCTTTGGCTAAGTTTCAATCGGACTATAATAGATGGTATGAAGGGGTGATTGACATTAAGAGGTTGTCTCTTACGCCACAGTTGCAAACAGTTCTTTGTTATCGAATAGCGAATAATATTTACAAAAACGGGGGGGGTGGCGGACTTATATTCTCTGTTAGGCCGAGTGATTGGACAGATAGAAATTTATTATTCTTCTGAGATAGGAGAAGGATTTAGAATTAATCATGGAGTTGGCACAGTCATAGGAGCAAGAGCACATATTGGAGACAACTTTACTATCCATCAAAATTGTACAATTGGAGACAAAAATGGAGGACGTCCTACGATTGGTAACAATGTTACCATGTATGCCGGTTCTTTAATTCTTGGTTCAATTCATATTGGCGATAATTCTGTTATAGGGGCTAATGCATTGGTTATGTCTGATTTTCCATCCAATGCCATACTTGTAGGTACTCCGGCAATAAATAAAAGATAAATGTTACCCAAGCTGATACTAACTGATATAGATGGCGTTTGGACGGATGGCGGCATGTATTATAATCGTACAGACGATGAATGGAAGAAATTTAATACCTATGATAGCGCAGGTGTTTTGTTTGCTCATGCATGTAATATCTCGGTTGGCATTATTACTGGTGAGAATACGGAAATAGTAAAACGCCGAGCGGATAAATTGAAAGTTGATTACTGCTTTCTTGGAGTTAAAAACAAAATGCAGATTGTTAATCAGCTTATTTCTGATTTAGGGATTTCACTATCTGAAGTGGCCTATATTGGGGATGATATCAACGATTTGGCTGTTCTTAGAAGTGTGGGTACCAGTGGAGTACCTTCCTCGGCACCATTCTATATGAAGTCATATGGAAATATTACGCTATCCAAAAAAGGCGGTGAAGGTGTGTTTCGTGAGTTTGTTGAGGCTATTTTGGGGGAGGAAAAAATCCTTTCAATCATAGATAATGTAGTATTAGCAAATCAATAGGTGCAATGGATGTTAATGAAATAGAATCCTATTTTGACCGTTTATGGCCGTTGAACAGAAGCCTTACAGGTGAAGGTAATCGACAGACAATAAAAATACTGTCTGAGTTAGTACCATTCAATGTTACGGAAGTGCCTGCAGGAACCTCTTGTTATGACTGGAAAGTACCTGCAGAGTGGAATGTCAAAGAGGCTTGGATTAAAGATACCAAAGGAAATATTATTATAGATTTCTCAAATAATAATTTGCACCTGATGGGTTATTCAATAGCTTGTCATGAACTTCTTTCTTATGATAATCTGATTAAGCATCTGTATTATATTCAAGCCCAGCCTGAAGCTATACCTTATAGAACTTCCTATTATACTAAAAGATGGGGGTTCTGCTTGAGCTACAATCAATTCCTTTCTTTAAACCCCAAAGAACAATATGAAGTATTTATAGACTCATGTCATAACGAAGAGGGATCAATGACTGTCGCAGAAGCAGTGATAGAAGGAGAATCAAAGGAAGAAATAGTTTTTTCCAGTTATATTTGTCATCCGTCATTGGCCAACAATGAACTTTCTGGTCCATTGGTATTATGTTATTTATATAGTCTCATAAGGCAGAAACTTGTAAAGCCCCGATATACATATCGCTTTTTATTGATGCCTGAGACTATAGGTAGTATTTGGTATATTTCTCATCATTTTGAGCACTTGCAGAAATATGTAAAAGGTGGAATGATATTGACTTGTATTGGCGATGCTGCCCCCTATTCACTCAAGAAGTCCAGACGCGGGGATAGCTTGCTTGAAGCTGCAACTGAATATATTGCTAAAAGTAGATATCCAAACACTTGTGTGATTGATTTTTTTCCATTGGGTAGTGATGAAAGACAATACTGCTCTCCAGGTGTTAATCTTCCATTTTGCTCATTAATGCATAGCGTTTATGGAACATTCAAAGAGTATCACACTTCATTAGACAACAAGAGTTATATTTCATTTGAGGTAATACAACAATCGACAGAAGATTTATATGATGTAATTCGTATTCTAGAGAATGATGGAAGGTATTTTAATCAAATGCCTATGTGTGAACCACAATTGGGGAAAAGAGGACTATATCCTACTATAAGTGCCCCTAATGCACGGAGTAAAGTTACTGATGCAATGATGTGGATACTCAACTATTCTGATGGAAAGCATACTCTATTCGACATATTGAAGAAAGCACAACTCCCCATTGGTTCCTTTTTGGAAGCAAAAGATGTATTAATCAAAAATGGCATATTGAAATATGAAGAATAATGTGGATTTTTTCTTTCATTTTTCAGATTTCACTTTGAATGAAAACTTATATCCCCTTAAAAGGCATTCATCCTTTTACTATATAGTGCGGGGAGTATATTATTTCACACGCAGTTTTGTCTATTCTTTGATATATGGAAATTATAAGTATAAAGAGATTAATTCAGTGAAAGGAAAAATTTTGTTTTTCTGTTTGTCACTCAATAATCGAAGGGCTTTAAGTTCTGTGATGGACAAATTCGATAAACAGGATTATCATCTTCTTCTTGACGTTGAAGTTCCTGAATTGACATTAAAGAGGGTTTATATAAAATCTTTAATTTATATAATACCAATTCTAATACGATTTCTGAAATATAAAGGGAAAGAAAAAAGAATCTATGGTTATGGATTACCATTGATATTACGAAGTCCAGGTTACTTTTTTACTATAGGTGATTTTATTAAAAAAATGTCGCCTAAATGTGTCTTCTTTTCTAATGACCATGTGGATTGTGCAAGAATGGCACTTTGGCATTGTAATAATTTGAATATAAAATCATTATATATTCAGCATGCATCTGTGGCCAATTACTATCCAGCACTTCAATTTAGTTATGCCTTTTTGGATGGAGTCGAAAGTTTTCATAAATACACAGATATTCATAAAGACGGAACATCGAAAACGGTGATTTTAGGTGCATGTCGCTTTGATTATATGAAACCAAAAATCATTAATCAAAAAGAGGCTTTTATAAATACGATTGGAGTGGCTGTCAATATGATTGATGATTATAATCATATAGAGGCATTATGCAAGTTCATATTAAATATTAGTCCTGCCTATAAGATCGTTATTCGCACACACCCGGGAATGCTGCATTTTGAGCACTTTAAATTTGAAAATGCTAATATCGAATATACTTCTGCCTATGATGAAACTCCTTTTGATTTTCTTAATCGAATTGGTATATTGATAGCAAATGATTCCTCAATACATTTAGATGCCTTGATGGCTCGTGTGCCAAGTATTATGTATTCATTGTCTAAGAGCGGATTTTCCGATCAATATAGTTATGTAGCACAAGGATTGGTTAAGTATGCAAAAGACGAAGATGAGTTGAAGTGTATGCTGTCTGGTCATTCTCTTAAAATGGTCTCTACAGATATTGCACAGTTCTTTAATGCTGCATACGATAAAGAATATGAAGGAAATTGTTCTACTATTGTTGCCAACTTTTTAAAGAGGGGTTTTGATGAAGAATATCTTCAATCCTTGGGACTTGACATCAAATCTGCAAAGCTCGTATAATTGCATATAGGAATAAAGTATGCTACGTAAGCTTCTTACTAATTCTCTGCTTTTTGGTATTTCACCTTATATACCACAGGTAATAAACGTATTCTTGCTGCCTATAATGACACAATACCTAACTGCAACAGATTATGGTATTGCTGGTACAATTAATGCATATACACAAGCACTCACAGCTTTATCCACTTTAGGATTTAATTCTGTTCTGGGAGTTATTTTTTATAAATGTAGTTTTCAATACAAGATCTTGTGGCGTGAGATATATGGTTTTCTCAATATTTGGATGATATTCTTTGCATTTCTTCAAGGCTTACTTTTGTATTTCATCATTCCTGAGGAGGCGGCAGAATATAAATGGCTGATTATTGCTTTAACTAATTTTTCTAATGTATTCTTTGGTCCTACTGCTACAATTGGCAATTATTATTATGTTAATAGTATGAAGCCAATCCCAATAGTGTGGAGGAGTATTTTGTCTGGTATAGTTACTCTTCTAGCCAATTATATTCTAGTCGTACATTATCGACTTGGCTACTTGGGTTGGTATGTAGGTGGCTTTTTAGGAGTATTTCTAATGAACGCTTCTTATTGGTATGCAGTTAATGTTGAATTAAAGCTATCACCAATCTATAATTTTAAGAGAAAAACTATACTTAAATACCTTCGTGTTTCACTCCCTACAGTGCCTCACTACTATTGTGGCTTCTTATTGAACTCCTCCAGTAAAGTGATCATGGATTTTTATTCCACCCCTCTTCCGGTATTTGGACGTGCTAACATAATGATTCAGATTAGTTCGCTGATGGAGAATTGGGTGAATGCTATAAATCAGGCTATCTATCCCATGTGTATGGAATCAATTAAGAAACGTGATGAAGTCAGGGCTAAAGCATTAATTTATGTCTATTTGGGCATTACCTATTTTTGCACTTTTATTTTTTCTTTGTGGAGTCGTGAAGTTTTCAATATTTTGATTTCCAATAAAGAGTTGGCATCAACCTATCCGTATGCTGTCATATTTGTAATGGCTTTTAATTATCGACCGATGTACGTAGGTGCGAGTAATATATTTTTTTATCATGAAAAGACAACCTCCCTTTTAAGATTAACTTTCTGTTCTGGTATCATTGCTTTTGTGTTGTATTGTATTTTAATTCCCTTCTTATCTATTTGGGGAATAGTTATTGCGTATTTCATCGCATCTTTCTATATGGGTTACGCAGGCTTTTATATGAAGGTATTTAAAGATAATTCTAAGATTACATATCCTATACTTAAAATAGCTGCCATTCATTTGTTTCTAACAGTAATGGCTTTATTTTTTGTTGATTCCGATCTTAACATTAAGATAGTTATTACAATTGTCTTTATTGCTTGTTTAGTAATAAAATCGTGGTTACAATTTAAAAAGACGTAATATTATTATTATATAGGTAAGCAGTCAAAAAATGGCTATTGATTGCAACCTCTATCTTCGCTGCGAACAAAAAT